>MAXR01000269.1:0-685 GCA_001751155.1 Desulfuromonadales bacterium C00003068
ATTACGGTCGCCACTCCATTGTGTGCGTTCAAAAGTGTCACAATTTGAACACGCTTTTCCCAGTCTAGAGTTTCATCTATGTGAATCGTGACATCTGCAGTTTTCATCTCCAATACTCCTTCTTACGTTTTGGTATTGACGCATTCCCAGATTTTCGGACCTGAAAGTATCGCTTTTTTTAGATTCGCACCNNTATTTGGATTCGCACCAACGGCCGAAATCCGAAAGCCTGTAGGCGAATTTCATATCATAAACTGTTTTTTTGTCCATGGGGGTCATCGCCGCACATGCACCGCTCCGATGTCCAAGCAAGAGAGCAAAGAGTACAGCTTTATAGTCTATTTTCATCCGGAAAATTTGCATATCCAAAGAAGGCGTCTAGGAAACTAGGGGCTATTCACATCTTCACTCTCTAGNNGGAAAATTTGAATATCCAAACATTACATCGGTAGCTTTGTTGACTGACTCTCAAACGGGATCAAGGTTCAACCTTGCGTAAACGGCGGTAGATTGTTGACTGCGGTGTCCAAGGGATTTGCCAATGATGTAGCCGTTTGCCCCTGTAGCAGCTTGATAGCTGCCTAGGGTGCGCCTGAGATCATGTATGCGAAGTTTTCGATGCCAGCTTATTTCAGTATCCGCATCCACGCCTTCTTGGGATCGGCTAGATGCCTCCTTGCCTCAT
>MAXR01000269.1:698-1874 GCA_001751155.1 Desulfuromonadales bacterium C00003068
GGGCTATTCAAGTAATCGTTTACAAGCTTTCAATTCTTTCTTCAGCACGCCGGTCAACATCTTCGATTGCCGCCATTAGCGTAATTCGCACCTGATTAGTGCCCCACGTTACGAAATCACAAAATTTCCGAATTGACGCAGATCAACGACGCCTTTTATCATTCCGATAATTACTCAGTGCAATTATGACGAAAATATTAGGAGGCAATGAAATATGATGATCCCGTTACTTCGTACCTTTTCGGTAGCCGTCGCGTTGACTCTGGTCCAGCCAGCCGCAGCGAATGAGCAAGACATGTCAAACAATTTTCAACCCAGTCGGTACGAGTTCAGAAACTCCTGCGCGCACTGCCACGGCGTAGATGGCAAAGGCGCTGGCTTTCTGATCAGGCTCTTTAAAGGAGTCGATCCCGGCGATCTGACCCAACTTACCAAAAACAATGAGGGCGAATTTCCGTTTGACCGGATTTTTCAGACTATCGACGGGCGCGACGAAGTAGCTGCGCACGGGGAAAGAGAAATGCCGGTCTGGGGCGACCGTTACATGGAGCAATATATGTACGAATATGAATCCGTTTATTCAAACGAATTGCGGGTTCGATCGCGAGTGCTTGAATTAATGTACTATATCCAGTCGATCCAGGAAANNTCGCCTTCCGAAACGGTTGACGTTTTTTTAAGATTGAGACGGGCTGGTGCTCGGCGCGCAAACACGTTGGATATGAACCGATCTTTAGTCTCGTATAGATAATCCTCCGGTTTTTTGAAAATCAAAGCCCCCTATGTTATCATCTTTTCGGGATGCTAAAAGTAAAATTGAGCCACTACCAATATTTAATTTTTTCACGGCAAAGGAGTAAGTCATGTCAGAGGAGCAATTCGTACCCTTGACGATACCGGTTATCGCTATCACTAAAATATACTATTCCCGGACCTCAATTGTTGGTGTTGAACCCGAAAGGATCATTGTACATGAAAAGGCGTTAATTTCTGCAAGTATTCCGGAAGACGAAGCTCATCAAACCTCCACAGTGCTAGTGAGACCTCCCACGGACGAAATATACACCATCAACGGAGAGGTTTATGACAAAATCCATGTGAATTTTAAATTCAACATGCAAAGAAATGTAGATCTGTCTGAGCCAGATCTGCCGTTGATAGTAGCGGGATCATACC
>MAXR01000269.1:1910-4883 GCA_001751155.1 Desulfuromonadales bacterium C00003068
CGGTATAGGAGATGCAGAGATTACGTTTCGACCAAGAGATTTGCCGGTAGCGGTGTCATTGGTTTTCGCAGCCGACGCGGAGCCCTTTGACAACGTCAGAAGTGCCATAGCGTACCATCTTATTCACATTAGTCGATTACTCATTGTGAGAGAAACCGGTGTTACAGAATCTCCCATAGTTCTCTAAATTGGTGCAGCCCTACCCGGCGAAACCGTACATATCTACAAGTTCGTGTATCACGAGTTACGGGTAGCAACAGGTTTTCAGTGGCTTCAATCATTTTTTAATAGCCAAGATTAAGTGAATTTGACTATTTCGTCCGTTCGCTCACTTCTGTTGTCGACGCTAGATCAGATTTGCTGTCATCGTCGTGGTCGCGATCCATTTGACGCGCGTCACTATCCGCGTGCTCGTAAAGGTGTTGGTATTGCCACTCAGGTTCCTCGGCGGCGTCTGTGATTTTGGCAATGAAGGCAGAGGCATGACCGGCTGGCGACGCAATTGATCTTTAAAATATTGGAACCATGATCGTGGTCATGGTACTTTCTTTAAAATGCTGCGTCACTCAGAGGTATTGGTTAATAATATATAGAGAGAGAACGATGCGAATAGGTTGTCCAAGGGAAATCAAAAATCAGGAATATCGCGTCGGGATTACACCCGACGCCGCACGTGAAGCCGTTGCAAACGACCATGAAGTTATTATCTAGGCGGGTGGGCAATGCGACGATGCCTTTTATCGTTGCGCTGGCGAATAAGGGCTGGAAGCAGGCATGTGACGAGGATGAGCACTTGCTGAATGGACTGAATGTTCATGCAGGTAACTTAGCTAATGCTGCAGTCGGGAAAGCTGTTGGAATCGATTTTATATCGCCACAGACAGCTCTTAAAAAATAGAGCGCCGTTCGATTGTAGAGGTAGGCTAGACTGGCGGACATTTTCCTATTTATTCAGTAAGTCGTGAAATTCCCATCTTTAAGAGACGATCCGCCAGCAAGTCTAAAATAAAAAAGCAAACTGGATCAAAGATATGCACGGGCAAACGGCTTTCTTGAAGGGGTTTTGCCGCGCGACGATATTTGTCGCGAAAGAAACAATAGTCGAGATATGTTCGACCCGACCCGTCAGATTGGTAAGTGTAGGCAGTGGTTCTTCAACGACTGGCGCGCAACTTTCCCCGTTTTCGCCATGTGTGACAATTACGTTTATCGTGTAGCGTTTAAACTCAGCATATTCGTGATAGCGCGAGGTTACGACCGGGAATGGGCCGTCAACGCTTCTGCCGTGAGGCTTTCCGGTCTAGACAACCGCTTTTTTGCAGCCTTTGCCATACTACCCTCTGCCAAGTTTCCGACACATATTTATTCTGCATATACAATCACTTTCCACATTGACGTGGGTCAATGCAAACAAAAAGACCCTTCTTTACAAACATAAGTAGAGTATCCTCTCGTCTATTAAATTCATCGGATGCGGTATACGGGGCGCTGCGATATCCCCAGTAATACCCTCCATGGTAGAAATATTTAGGAAAAAGGAAGCGCATTATGAAATATAGGTCAATATTCACCGTCTGGGATGGCCTTGAAAACAGCCGTTCCACATTTCAAACAGCCTTACAACTGGCCAGAGTGAATGATGCGCATCTAAGTGTTTTATGCATCGGATATGAAATGATCCAACCTGCTTTCGGTTACGTCGACGTCTCGTCGACAATGGTTAACGAAAACTACGCCGACGCGCGCAATCAGGTCGAAGAACTTAAGCGGGAAGTCACAAGTATATTGGAGGTCGAGGATGTAAAATGGGGTGTCGAAACAATAATATCGCAAACGCCAGGGCTTTCCCATGCCGTCGGGGATGCTGCTCGATTTAGTGATCTTGTGGTTCTTCCGAAGCCCTACGAAAAAGACGGGAACGAAAAAGCTGCCAACATAGTCGAAGCTGCGTTATTCGGGGGCAATGTACCGGTTCTAGTTCACCCTAGCAACTCCGTTAAAAACTTTGGAAAAAGGGTGCTTATCGCGTGGAACGAAAGTAACGAGGCATTAACCGCAATTCGGGCGGCGTTGCCGTTTATTAGTGCGGCTGAAGCTGTGGAAATTGTAATTATTGATCCTGCCCGCCACGACACTGATCGCTCTGATCCGGGTAGCGCGATCAGCACGATGCTTGCGCGTCACGGTGTGAGTGTCGAAGTGTCAATTCTTCCACGCACTGTCTCGAGGATTTCCGACATTCTAAATCAACATATTACGGAAACCGGCGCGGACTTCCTGGTGATGGGGGCTTATGGGCACTCCCGTTTTCGGGAACGCATATTGGGCGGTGCGACACGCAATACGCTTGAATCAGTTTTGGTACCTGTCCTGATGGCACATTGAACAATCTTTGTGTGGGGCTGCTTCAGGCGCGCCGCACTAGCACTTGTTTGATCCTCTCCCTTTGAATTGGCCGACCCGTATAGTTTGGAAAAGGAGGATCAAGTATGTTGTTACCGTTTAGCATACAGTCTCGGGTCACCATCTTGTCACTCGATAATTTTGAGAACTACGGGGAAACGTGTGAAGTTCAGACAGTTTGGGTGAAGCAACGTCAGTTTTGTTAAATATTTTCGGAGATCAGCCTGACCACAAGTAAGAGGTCACCTTTCGGTATTCGACGATTGGCTTCTATTTACGTTGGAGATCGAAGCTATGGCACTGTTGCGCGTGTTGAGTGATGCGCCAGGTCACGGTCCTTTTCAATAGGGGGCGGGCGATCAGTTCAAGGCCGGCTTTGATCCTCGTCAATGATGCTTCCGCTCGAGTCGTTATCTTGGAGCAAGTTGAATCAATTGCGCTGCGCAAGGAATTTATATGAAACACGATGAGAACCAGCGGCTGATCGAATTCCTGTCTAATCCAGCGACACATGGCACGGTGGAACCTGTAAAGGTGATCCACACGCATGCCGCGATCATATTTCTGGCC
>MAXR01000270.1 GCA_001751155.1 Desulfuromonadales bacterium C00003068
CTGCTGATGCGAACCAACAAGCCTAAATTTAAAATCGTAGTTAAAAACAAATATAATTCACTTACACCACTTGGAAGGAACACACCATGAAAGCACTTAAAAATATCGTCCTCACTGCACTGTTTACCCTTATGGCCTCTTCACCTGCTTTAGCATCAACCGCAGGTCGGGTCGATAACAGTGGCTTCATTGTTTGGGCCTTCCTCGGTTTTTGTGCCTTAATTGTTGTTGCTCAACTGGTTCCTGCACTGATGGTAATGCTTGGTATTGTCAAAGCGGTTGCCAGTCCTAAAGAGCTCGCTCAACAAAAAAACCACTAGCAGTCTGTCTGACTTGACGGGCCGTAGCGAGAACTAGACTGCTTGAGACCAGATTTTCGAGAATTTGAGAGCGAATAGCTGGCCTATTTGTCGATANNTTGTCGATAATTATCGGGAATATGGGCCAAGTCAGGCTATTTCGCAGTAGGTCCATGTTAAGCCCGACAAACTGCTATTAACCCTAACTCTGACCTGAAGCCGACTGGTTTTAGGTCAGTATTTAAATTTGGAGGACACATTATGCAAGTACTTATCGCACATCCAACCGGAGCAAAAAATACTTTGCTACAGACGATTGTGGATAATGCTGGCTGTGACCCCAAGCAGGTTCATACCTTTTCCGATGCCATCGACATCCTGCGTGAGGATCAAGCACCGATTCTATTATTAAGTGAAAACTTTGATCGCGGCCAAGTGTTGGAGTTGATCCCAGTCTTTAAGCATCTGCGTAAGGGGTTAAAGATTATCCTCCTTGCCGATACCACCTCTGTTGGTTTTTTACGCCAGGCTCGAGCCGCAGGGATTTTTTATCATGCGTTGCCACCTCAAGATAGTGACGATGGGCAAGAATTGAAGTTGGTTTTAGAGTGCGCGCGTGAAGCTAGTGAAAAACAGAAATCACCAGTATGGTCACGAATTGCCCCACTATTTGGCGCGAATTAACTGTTTAATATTGATTTGATTTTATGTGATGAAATATCAACGGCGACCTATTTAGGTCGCCGTTTTTTAATTGAAGGATTGAACTTGTAAGGTGTTTAGTCAGGTAACAGATTTGAAAACTCTGGCAGAGTCATACTGGGGACGAATTCGATAATTTCAAACTCAGCTACTTTGTTTAAACTGAATGGATCTTGCTGTAGTATCCGTTCTAATTCACTTTTCGATTCTAGATTCGATAAAATGATACCACCAGTGCGCGGAACTTTACGCCCCGAAGCAATAAAACTCTTTTTTTCATAGTGTTGCTTTAGGTAGTCAACATGCGCTGCGAGGTGTTTGTCAATCTCTTCAATTGGTTTGATATAGCTGAGAGAAACGATAAACATAAATTCTCCTTTTTAGTGTAAATTGCTTGAGTTGTCATGATGGTGATAGCATGGTTGTTGTTCGGAATACACTTATAATGTGGAGCAGGATATGCGTCGAAGCGAAAAAGAGGTGACTCAACCGGAAATGATCGCGGCAATTTTTGCTGAGGCAACCGTTTGCCAGCTGGCATTTGCTGATCAGCCCGCTCCATATTTGGTGTCACTCAACTATGCGTATCATGACGGATCGCTCTATTTTCATTCAGCAATTGAGGGTCGAAAAATTGATCGAATCAATGCGGCACAATCGGTTGCATTCACCGTGGTACGCGATTTGGGTATAATTGAAGGTGGTAATGGCTGTAATTGGACGACACGTTTTCAATCTGTGGTAGGCCATGGAAAAATTGTACTGCTCGATCATTTGGAAGATAAGCGTCACGCTCTGGATATTTTTATGAGACATTATAGTGAGAACAATTTCACCTTTCCTGATTCTGTGATTAATAAAACCGCTGTGTTTCGTCTAGATATCGATGAAATGACGGCAAAACAGTCGAAAATTGACGAATAATGAAGCAAAGTTTCGTCCATAACTGATTTGTCCAACCTGTGCACATTCTGTATGAGTATCTCTCTCTATGACGAAGAAATTTGAACTACTCGCCCCAGGTGGCGATATTGAATCGATCAAGGCTGCTATTGTCGCAGGTGCCGATGCTGTTTATTGTGGCTTGAACCATTTTAACGCCCGCAATCGCGCCACCAATATTGAAATCGGCGACCTGAATCAGGTGTTACGCCTTGCACATGCGAACCAGTGTAAGGTGTTTTTAACGATCAATATTCTCATCATCGAAAATGAATTCAAATCTCTCATCAACTTACTCAACAAGCTGGTAAATACCACTCTCGATGGCGTTATTGTTCAGGACTTAGGCTTGTTTCATCTTCTTGCTACCCATTTTACCAGCCTTGAAGTTCACGCCTCAACCCAACTCACGACCCATAATGCTGGACAAGTTAAATTCTTGGAACAGTTGGATGTTGAGCGAGTCAACTTATGTCGTGAACTGAATATTGATGAGATCAAAGAGCTGGTCGATATTGGTCATCAGCGGGGAATTTCCAGCGAGGTGTTCGTTCACGGTTCCTATTGCATCGGCTTTTCTGGGATGTGTTACCTCAGTTCTGTCCTCGAAGGGAAGTCGGGTAATCGTGGTCGCTGTAGTCAACATTGCCGCGATGCCTACCAGCCAACGGCTCAGGGGATGAGCTATCCGCTGAATCTCAGAGATAACTCGGCATTTAACGATCTGCACCAATTGGCGCAAGCGGGGGTGGATTCGTTAAAAATTGAGGGACGGATGAAGAAGTTTCATTACGTCTATACGGTGGTGGATTCGTGGCGCAAGTTGCTCAATCAATTTTACGCAACGGGGCAATCGCGTAGTGATGATACCGCCATCTATCGGGTATTTAATCGCACCTTTAGCAACGGCTTTCTGACTGGTGAACTCAATAAAAACATGTTTATTGATAATCCCCGTGATAGTTCGGCCCTCCATTTTTCGGAGAAAAATAGTACTGGTAATGCAGATGATGGCCTCAAGGGGGCGAAGCGCGATCTTTATGATGCTCGAACCGTGATCATGGAGGATGTACGAGCCGAGATTGAAACTCTCACGACCGAAAAAATTCCGTTGAGTGTTAAGCTGTCAGGCCGTAATGGTGAGCTATTGCAAGTTGAGGTGGTCGCTGCAGAGAAGACCTTCCGTCTGTGTTCAAAGGGTCGCCTTGCCCTTGTTGACATAGTTTCGACCGAGCCGCCACAACACAAACCTCGGCCAAATGGCCTTGATCACGATAGCTTACGTCAACGCTTTGAAACCCTCGACGAGATCCGTTTTCAGCTGCAAAAACTCGATTTAACCGAGTTGGAGTCGCAGTTGTTCTTGCCGTTTAAAGAGATGACGGTGATCAGCAAAAAGATTCTTTCGCGCTTAGTTGGCGAACATAAAAACATCGCTGCCGTTATGTTGCCACGCCTAACGGCAAAGCACGAGGTCGTGACCCAGCCAAAGCTGGCTGTGCTGATCTCTTCCGTCGAACAAATTGCAGTCTGTAGCGATTCGACGGCAACTCTCTATTTTCAATTGCCGAGCTGTTTTTCGCATGATTTAGCCCATTTTGTCGATATTTTTCGTCAAAATAGCCGACTTATCCCGTGGTTCCCCGCCCTTTTGATCGGTGAACACTATACCGCTGCCATTGAATTGTTAGCGCAAGTGCAACCTGAGCGGATTGTCACCAACAATAGTGGCATCGCCTATGAGGCGTATAAACGAGGGATTTCATGGCTAGCGGGGCCACACCTGAACAGCATCAACTCTTATACGCTGTTATGTTTGAAGGAGCGCTTTAACTGCGCGGGGGCGTTTATCTCCAATGAGTTGAGTCGCGAACAGATCGCTTTGATCGCCAATCCAGACGATTTTGATCTCCACTATAGCCTGTTCCATCCAGTGCTGTTGCTCAGTAGTCGCCAATGTTTGCTGCATCAGATTGACGGTTGTGAAAAAAGCCGTATTGATGATGATTGCCAGCAACACTGCACGCGGACGGCGACAATCACCAATGAGAAGCATGACACTCTGATTGTTCATAACAGCAAAGGGAATTATCCGAGCCTCTACCATTCCCACCATTTTTTAAATAGCGATATTGTCACCGATCTGCCGAAACTGTTTTCAGGGTTTTTGATCGACTTGAGTGTCGTTGAAAATGAAACCATTGTGTCGGTGAATCAAGCAGATCTCATTGAGCTTTTTGAAACGTTATTGGCGGGTGAGGGTGGAGCGAAACTGGATCTTGAGCGGGTGGTGCAGCACACCACCGACGCTCAATATCATCAAGGGATTTAAGCGGTTAACGGTTTGTTTCAGGTGGATCAGCACCGATATATTTGAGAGAATAGCGGCCTTCGTCTTTGCTAAATGGCAGGATCAACAACCGCCACAGGCCAACTTGTTTTGTGGTGCGAAATGGGCTGATACCGATGTTCATATTCGTATGGCCCGCAGCGGGTTGGGCGCGATAAGTGCCAAATAGCCGATCCCACCATGGAAAATTAAAACCGAAGTTGCTGTTGGTTTCGCGAATGAGCACCGAATGATGGACGCGGTGCATATCGGGGGTGATGGTGATCCAGCGCAATATACGGTCTACGCGTTGAGGGAGTTGGAGATTGCCGTGGTTGAACATTGCCGTGGCATTGAGAGTGACCTCAAACAGCAACACAGCGATGACTGGAATGCCGAGTCCGGCGACAACCGTCATTTTAATCAGCATCGAAATGACGATTTCAATGGGGTGGAAGCGTAAACCGCTACTGACATCGAGGTCGAGGTCAGCATGATGCACCATGTGTATGCGCCACAATAGCGGCACGGCATGAAACATCAAGTGTTGCAGATAGATAACGAGGTCTAAGAGTAAGATCGAAACGATAACCCGCCACCACAGCGGCCATTGCAGCTGGTTGAATAGCCCCCAGCCCTTCGCTTCGGCGGCCACAGCAACGCCAGTGGC
>MAXR01000271.1 GCA_001751155.1 Desulfuromonadales bacterium C00003068
TGGGGTGTTTGCGCGGCCCATAATTCTGCCCGCGGTGGTGTCTCGACGATGCACCCCTGCTGAACACGCTTAATGGTATCTTTCACTGGAACACCAACAACACAGGAACCAGAGTGCTCGACTTCATCGAGAACAACATCAAGATGTGCGCCATCATAGAGGGGGCGTACCCCATCGTGGATGATGATTGTGTCGCCACTACGAGCCGCCACAGGCGACAATGCCGTTGCGTACAGAATCTTGCCGCTGGGCGCCACCGATAATAATATCACGTACTTTTTTAAAATTGTATGGTTCGATGCAATCGCGTTGACAAAATTCACGCTGGTTTTCGGGGGCAATAATATAGATATGGTCAACCCGGGGATGAGAATCAAACAGGGCGATAGTGTGGGCTAAGATGGGACGACCATCGAGGCTTAGATATTGCTTGCTAACAGTCCCACCCATACGGCGGCCTAGCCCTGCTGCTGGAATCAGTACAATAACACTCATAACATATTCACATAGGGTGCTAAGAGGTCACGAGCAAAAACAAAAAAGACCAGGTTTATGACAACCTGGCCCTCTTTACACTCAAAAAACCTGCCTTATCAACGATTAAAAACTTTATCAACCCGTAGGCCAATCTGATCTTCTTCAACATCTTCAGCAAAAGCCATCTCTTTAATGACTAAGCGCCGCGCAAGTTCCATCACTTTTTTTTCACCATACGACAGCTCTTTGTTGACACTAATTATATACAACTCACGTAACACCGCTGCAACACAGAGCAGATCACCTGATTTAATTTTTTCAGTATAGTCGCGCTGACGACGGCTCCATGAAGAGATATTGCCGATCGGTGCTTCTTTATCCTCCAAGACATCGTAGACCTCTTGGATCTGTTCCTTAGCAACCAAACAACGCATACCAACCTGGGCCACATTTGCCGTTGGCACCATGATGATCATGTCACTGTCACAAATACGCATGACATAAAAATCGTGCTTCTCGCCTGAAAACTCTTGGGTCTCGATTGCTTCTATAATTCCTACACCTTGAGCTGGGTAGACAGCTTTATCACCAATACTAAACAACATGAGACACCTCATAAGTTATGACACCGTCGCAATAAACGTTAAGCAGGCATCCGAATACCTTAGCTTTGCGACAGTCTCCAACAGTACTACAACCGCCCTCTTACGTCAAGGTAACGACCAAAAACCTTCCATTTAATACTGGATTCAAGATAACTGCTATGTTAGCCTGACAAAATTTGCTAAGGAGTTGCCAACCTTGAATGTGATTTTCGCCCTAATCTTATTTCTCCTGCTACCCATCTTAAGCCCTGTCACAACGAGCTTTGCCCACAGTGAAGGGTCTCGTCATTCCGAGTTAAGTTTTGCCGATTCACTGTATCAGGAGGGCGATTATTATCGCGCCGTAACCGAGTACAAACGATTCCTTCATTACCAACCGAATCATCCTGAGGCACCCCGCGCCCAATTGAATATGGCGCGTTGCTTTCTTCATGGCGAGCAGTGGCACAGCGGTGAAAAAACCCTAACTGCCCTCATCCAACAGTATCCACACAGCCCTGAGAGCGATTACGCTGCGGTGCTTTATGCCGAAACGGCCTACAAACAGCACAATTTCAGCCGCACCCTTGAACGCCTCAGCGATCTCAATACTAGCCAGAAAGTACCACAACTATTAAGTCATCAAACCGATTTACGCCTGTGGTCACTCGCCTCATTGGGTGAATACGATCAACTGATCCACGACGAACAGCAATTTCCAGATCATTCATTGCTCAGTAATGATGATTTTTTACAACTGAATCAACTGCCGTTGAAATCACCAAAACTTGCAGGGGGATTATCAGCAATCATCCCTGGAAGCGGTCAGCTTTATGCCGGTCGTTATCGTGAAGCGGGCATGTCGCTACTTCTCAATGCCGCTTTTTTAGGCGGTGGGATACAATCGATCAAAACGGGCAACCATGTTGTCGGTGGAATTTTGCTCTTTTTTGAGGCGGGTTGGTACGGTGGTAATATCTATAATGCCATGAACAGTGTCCATAAATACAATCGCGATCTGCAACAATCTGCCCTTTCGCAACTGATTGAACAATGCAACTTTTCTCTACTACTTGATGACAAGACCACTGGCCTTCAGATGACAGGCCATTTTTAACTAAGGTTACACAGGAGACTTTATGTCTATTGCAATTATCGGATCGGGAGCATTAGGCCTATACTATGGCGCTATGCTACAACGCGCCGGCGAAGAGGTTCATTTCCTGTTGCGCCGTGATCTTGATGCCATCAGAGAAGATGGATTGTCGGTCATCTCAATCAGTGGCGATTTTCATCTCGACAACGTCAACGGTTACAGCGTTTCAAGCGATATGCCCAAAGTTGACACGGTTATTATCGGCCTTAAAACATTCGATAATTACGACATGGACGCACTCATTCGCCCACTCCTCCATGAGGATACAGCGATTTTAACGCTACAAAATGGCCTCGGCAATGAGGAGCAACTCGCAAGCCTATTTGGTGCGCAACGGATTTTAGGTGGTGTTGCTTTTCTGTGCTCTAACCGTGGCAAGCCAGGAACGGTTCACCATTTAGGCCAGGGAAAAATTAGGNNCGGACTATCCACGCGAGCACAGAAACTGACTGAAATGTTTCAACGTTCCTGCGTTCCGTGCGAAGCGGTGGCAGATTTAAAGAAAGCACGCTGGGAAAAGCTGGTCTGGAACATCCCTTTTAATGGCTTGTGCGCATTGAGCCAATGCACCACCGATCAGCTGCTCGATCACCCACCGAGTCGGGAACTAGTTCAAACCCTGATGGCGGAGGTGATAGAAGGAGCCAACGCGCAGGGACTCAGTTCAGACATTGCACCAACGGACTTTGCCGCTCACCTTATTGACCTCACCGAAGGGATGGGCGACTATCGACCCAGCATGATGATCGACCGGCAACAGCAGCGCGCCCTTGAGCTTAATTCTATCTATGCCATACCGCTACAACACGCCAAACAGCAAGGGGTGACTATGCCACAAACAACCATGCTGTACAGCTTACTCGACCTTAGCGAACAAACAGTAACGGCAGATTAACAGATGGCTAAGCTAAGGGCAGGCAAATGACAAACTGACTGCCCTAAACATGAACACTTTCCACATCAACATCGCCATGATGAATTTGGAAAGTTTCTACATTTATTTAACTGTTTTTGCCACGGCACACATATCCTCATCGGCCAAGCCCAGCTGACAGGCGCGCTTAAATGCCTCATTCGCAGTGGCAACAGAGGGCAAAGGAAGCTGCTTATCATCGCCAATCTGAATCGCTAGACGTAAATCTTTTTGTAAGTGTTTGAGGGGGAAATTAGCACTATAATTCTCGCCTAACAATGCCGCTCCCTTACCAGCATACATTGGACAGGCCAACGCTCCTTCACTGAGGATATCGAGAAAGTCTTGCCCTTTAAGGTTGCAAGAATCGACATCGCTCATCGCTTCACCAAAGACCGACATCATACTGCCCATCATCATGTTGACCGCAAGTTTCATACTTGCTGCGGCACCGATTTCGCCGAGAAACACACTTTTCTTGCCCATCACCTCAAAGGCAGGTTGCACCTTTTGCCACAACGCTTGATCACCCGCAGCCATAATCACCAACTGGCCATCTTTAGCGGGTTGCAACGATCCCGATACCGGAGCTTCAAGATACAGACCACCTCGAGCTTGCACCGAGATGCCAATTTTCTCCGCTGTTTGCGGATCAACGGTGGACATATCGACATAGCACTTGCCTTGGCTAATCCCTTGAATCACACCATGAGGGGAAAAACATACCGACAACGCTGCTTGCGGATCAGAAACCATGCAAAAGGTGATATCCGCTGCGGCAACCACTTCGAGGGCGGTGCCCACTTGTTTCGCTCCAGCTTCAACGAGATTTTTACATTTACTCGCATCGCGATTAAAAACGGTGAGTTCGTGCCCCGCATTGATCAGATTCAACGCCATCGCGTTGCCCATTAATCCCGTACCAATAAAGCCATATTTTGCCATGCTAATTACTCCCTATAAATATCATGCTATTTAAAATTCTAAAATAACCGAAAACCGCCATCCCCGTGTGCCTTTAGACCCTGAGTGCGGGAAGTCAAGTGACAACGTTGGACGCAATCGGGGGCTAAAGGTTCACGCGAAACACCCGACACGCATAAAAAACCAACATCCTATGAAACAACTCCACATCAATCCGTCAATCCCAACTCCTGTTTTTCCAACCGTAACAGTTGGTCGCGTAACTCCGCAGCCCGTTCAAAATTAAGTTCAGACGCTGCGGCCAACATCTGCTTGCGAACCACTTTGATCTCTTTACGCAACTGGGCTGGATTTTTCCACGCTGCCAACTCTTCGGCAACCCGCAACAGCTCACCGCTATCGCCCTTGAGGTCTTCAAGGATGGTGCGCATCGATTTCGACACCGAGCGTGGGGTAATGCCATGCTCTTCAT
>MAXR01000272.1 GCA_001751155.1 Desulfuromonadales bacterium C00003068
CACACTAAATAGGAGAGTCGTGATGAAAAAACTAACTAAATTTTGGGTTGCATTTTTGCAAGACGAAGAAGGCGCAACAATGGTTGAGTATGGCTTGATGGTTGCTCTAATTGCTGTTGTGGCAATAGCTGCTGTGACACTGCTAGGAACAGAGGTCGAAGACACATTTGATAAGGCGCAGAGTAAAATGCATACGGCAAATAATCCTGCCTAACTGGATAGTTGATGCCAAACTAACTCGCAACGGTGTTGTTGCTTCTCTTTTCACTGCGTGACGTTTGGATGAGGGACGATTTGTATGAGCTTTACAAATTAAAGGGGCAAGGTGATGAGCGTGAACATTTCGAAAAATATTGTTCGATTTACTACAGGAGGAGCTGCCCTCGCATGCGCCATGTACTTTGCTGTAGTAGAAGGAGCAAGCAATGTGACTGTTCTCCTTGCCTCTCTCTTTATCGTCACTATTTGTATTACCGACACGTTCCACGCCAAAATAACGAATATCGCTAATCTGGGGTTAATCCTCGCCGGTACAAGTTACAACCTGTACCTGGCGGGATTCTCGGGTTTTATCACCTCTATACTGGGGCTGATTACAGGCTTTCTGCTCCTTATTATTCCCTACCTGATGGGCGGGATGGGGGCGGGCGATGTCAAGGCTTTAGCCGCGCTAGGTGCGTTGTTGGGGCCAGCTAATGTTTTTCAAGTATTCCTTTATATCGCCCTGATTGGCGGTGGCATGGCGATTTTACATTACGTTATGGCTGCTAATTTTATCCATAAATGTCGCCGTTTCTTCACGACATTGCGCACCTTTATTTACACCCGAAATTTTAGGTTATTTATTCCGGACCATCAAGGCGAGCGGTTACGCTTTCCCTATGCTGCAGCGATTGCCTTTGGTTTTTTTGCCTTCGTTCAATGGGGGCCACTGATCTAAAAAATAACGTGAACTGACATCAGGTTGTCAATGTTAGTCACTTGCCATATCCGTGAGCATAATGCGAGGTAGCAACCTATAACAAGGAGGTTAGGCATGAAAAAATATAGCACTCTCATCGCATTTAGCGTTGCCGTGCTTTTGGGTCTTGGAGCCGTCGTTATGGCCAATCGCTGGCTGGAAAATAATGGTTCTGAAAAGCTGGTAGTTCAGAACGCAGAGGTACCCATGTCCAAAGTTGTGACCGCTAATCAACCTCTTGATATTGGGACGTTGCTGTCGTCAGAAAACCTTACGTTAGTTGATTGGCCAAAGGGCAATACACCCGTTGGTGCGTACCAGACTATTGAGGATGTTGAAGGACGAATCATCGTCAATAAGATGGTTTCCGGGATGCCTGTTGTATCCTCTGCGTTAGCAGCACCAGGGTCTGGCGTTGGTCTTGTCGCGGTGATTAAGCCAGGAAAACGCGCCATGTCAATCAAGGTTGATGAGGTGATCGGAGTTGGTGGTTTTATTCTGCCCAATACGTTTGTTGATGTCATTTCTGTAAAAAAAGTGGAAGGGCAGAAGCAACGAAAAGTAAAAACGATACTTGAAAAAATTGAGGTTTTAGCCATCGCCCAAGAGACGTATACCGAAGAAGGTAAAGCTAAAATCGTGCGTACCGTTACCTTGGAGTTAGAGCCAAAACAGGCAGAAAAACTGGCACTAGAAACGAACGAAGGGGAGATCCATTTAATTTTACGTAACCCGCTGGATGACGTAAAACCAGAAATTAAAAATGTCGCCAAAGTAAAATCTTCTGTGCCTGTAGCTGTGCCCGTACTCAGGTCAAGGGTTCGCGTGCCGCCACTTTCATCTCATGATGTTGAGGTGATTAGAGGATCACAGCCTGTGCAGAAGATTGAATTTCAACATGTCAATTCGGAACAGAGAATTTAATCAAGAGGGGGAGCATGATGAGACGAAACTGTTTATTACGATTTGGCATCGGTCTATTGGTGTTTGCCATAACCCTTATCTGTTGTAGCACGTTATGGGCAGCAGAAATGGAGCGAACGACACGAGAGCTTAAGCTCGGAGGGTCTGATCTGATCAAGACTTCGCATCCGTTCAAGCGGGTGTCGATAGCCGATCCAACTGTCGCTGATGTTGTCGTTCTTTCACCGCACGAACTGTACGTTTATGGCAAAAAAGTTGGCTACACAAGCGTCATCTTATGGGCCGAGGGTAAAGGTAAGACGTTACTAGACGTGGTTGTTTCCCTTGATTTGACGGCGTTAAAACAAAAATTGCATGAATTGTATCCAGAACAAAAAATTGAGGTTTACGGTTCAGAGACAGGCGTTGTGTTAGCTGGCACTGTTTCAGGGCCGGAGATTGTAGAACAGGTGTTGCGGCTGACTCAAACCTACATGCCTAAAAAAGCTGAGGGAGATGGTGGCAAACAAGGGACAGGCCGCTCAGGACACGCGGTGACCAATCTGCTGCAAGTTGAAGGAATACAGCAGGTTATGTTGGAGGTGAAGTTTGCTGAGGTCAATCGGAATTCTACACGTGATTGGCAAGCAGCTCTTGGAGTTGGTGATCTCAAAGACAATTTATTCGGTGAAGTTGGCGTGGGTGGGCTTGGAGCTCTTGTTGATGGTGGTCTGGCAGTTGAAACGGGATCTTTGTTAGTCAATTTTGCCGGAATCGAAAATAACATTTTTGCCAAAATTGATGATGTCACCACTGCACTCGAATTTCTTGAAACCGAAGGGTTGGCGCGTCTGTTAGCTGAGCCTCGCTTGGTGACCATGAGTGGTCAGGAGGCGAGCTTTTTAGCGGGTGGGGAATTCCCTATTCCGGTGCCGCAATCGGGAGCGAATGGCACCACCATTACGATTGAGTTTCGTGAGTTCGGTGTTGGTCTCGTATTTACACCCGTTGTCTTGAGTGATGGCAAAATCAGCTTAAGGGTTGCTCCGAGTGTAACCAGAACAACAACCGATTCGGCAGTCCAAATTGGTGATGGAACTGGAGAAGTTTTTTTCGTACCAAGCTTGTCAACGCGTAAGTTAGAAACGACTGTCCAGCTTTACGATGGTCAAACTTTGGCGTTAGCTGGATTGTTAGAAGATAACTTAAGAGAAACCGTCAGTAAGATTCCTGGTTTGGGCGATGTGCCAATATTAGGTGCACTGTTTCGCAGCAGTGAATACCGTCAGGAAAAAACCGACCTGTTGATCACTGTGACACCACACCTGGTGAAGCCGGTGAAGCAGGGTGATCTTCGCTATCCCGGTGAAAACTTTCAAGAACCAAATTCGTTCCAATTTTATCTCGAAGGCCGATTAGATGGGGCCCACGAAGACCCTACGATGGAAGATCATTTTGTCGGTGAGACTGCGACCAGTCAGTCACAAAGTGGGCTAGAGGGAACCTTTGGTCATCAATCGGTTACAGTTCAACAATAGAGGAGGACAACCATGAGAACGTATCTGCTTATTATCGCAGCATCCATAGTCCTTAGTGGCTGTGCCTCGTTTGAAGAAGCATATTATCTTGATCGTGACTTTGGTGAAGCAAGTCAGGCAACTTGGGCACAGCAGGTCGTTCCCGCGGATGACCGCTATGCACAGAGTGTGGCAGAGAGCCTGAGTGGTATTACTGCCGAAGAAGTGATGGACGTACACAATGAGACTTTTGCTGAAGAGCCAACAGAGATCGATGTGTTCCAGCTTGGGGTTGGTACCGATTAGTTTTGCTGACTCCCACAATAAGATTACTGTGGCAAACATGAGAATGACTAAGAATGACTGAGAAGGGGAGGCCGTTATGGTGAAACTTAATCAAGTTAAAAACAATCGTGGTGCCGCCCTTGTCGAGTTCGCACTTGTGTTGCCGCTGTTGTTGCTGTTGCTCGTAGGCATGATTGAATTTGGTTTGCTTTTTTACAATAAACAAGTGCTGACCAACGCCAGTCGCGAAGGTGCCCGTGCTGGAATCGCTCGAGTTGGCAATATCTCCGACATTGTCGATAACTATTGTCGCGATCGCTTAATCAGCTTTAGTAGCCCCAGTGCTGTTGACACCGATGTTGACGGCGAAGGCGGCGCATTTAATGCTGATTTGATGGTCACCGTCAAATATGATTATGATTTTATGCTCCCAGCATTGCTTAGTGTTAATTCTCAGATGGAGCTAAGTGCCGTAACGGTGATGAAGATGATGATGATTGGGAAATCGCCTTAGAAAATTGTTTCGGGAACTGCTGGTTACGAAGGGGGGCAAGCATGACGACAAGAAACCTAGCTCAAAATGAGCAGGGAACGACGATGGTAGAATTTGCAATTATTGTTGTTGTGTTGTTTACGATTGTGTTTGGGATTATAGAATTCGGTGTGCTTCTGTTTGACCAGCATGTGCTAACGAATGCCAGCAGAGAAGGTGCCCGTGCCGCCATTGTCACTCGAGTTCCCCCTTTGCCTGATCGCTATACTCATCCTGTAACGGGCGTTGGACAAGGTGTGATTGATATTGTCGAAAAATATTGTCAACAACATCTTGTGACTTTTGGTGATTCTACACTGCCAACCACTGATGTTGTGCGTAATGGGACATCTTTTGGTGATGATTTAGTGGTCACTGTGACATATCCGTTTTCATTTTTAGTTCTGTCTAACTTTGGGCTAGGGCCGATCACATTATCGGCTGTGACTCGGATGAAGATGGAGGAGTAGTGGCAGGTTGAAAACTGAGGAGGTTGAGATCATGAAGCATCGGCATGTATGGTATTTTATTCTGACTAATTCACGTGGAGCAACGTTGGTTTTAGTTGCAATCCTGATGGCAATGTTGATTGGCTTTGCTGCATTGGCTATTGATATTGGCTATGTTGCAACGACTCGAAACGAACTGCAGAATATTAGTGATGCCGCGGCTATTGCAGCAGCAGGTAAGCTTGGTGAAATTTACATGGAAAACGACGGGTCGTATAACCATGACACCGACTATGAGTCGATTGAGACCATCGCACAAGAAGTGGGACTACTCAACCAAGCGGCAGGTTTGTCCATTGTGATAGCTGGTTCTGATATTGAAATTGGTTCATGGAATGCTGATCCTGGGGCATCACCGCGTTTTACCAGCAATACGGTTGATCCAGACGCTGTTCGGGTTACTGTAGGTAGGACGGATGATTTAAATGGGAATATAGCAACATTTTTTGCACGAGTGTTTGGTGATGATTCGGTCGCAGTCATGACCGATGCTGTTGCAGCGTTGACGGGGCCTGCTGTCATCGATCCTGGCGTGCTGAAATTACCCGTTGGCTTGTCAGAGAATCAGTTTCCGAACAATTGTAAAGAGCCGATCACCTTTGGTGATACTTTGGATAGTTGTGCCGGATGGCATATCTTTGATGAAGATAAGGTGAATGCTAACGATCTTGATGCCATGATTGTCGGGATGATTATTGCGCACCCCGACGGTCTGGCGTGGTTAGAGGCAAACTATCCAGATATGAATAAAATTCCGGCTGGTTATGATTCACCCGGAGTTACTTCGGGTGAAACCATATTTAATTTTCAAGGTGGAACGATTACCTCTCTGTTTAATAGCGATGTCAACAATCCCGCCCCCATTGAGGCTTTGTTCGATTTTTGGAAAGAACGCGATGATGACGAAGAATATAATTTCCCCGATCAGGCCCCATTCAATCTCGCAGGGTTTGATCGTAATGATGTTTGGGTGGCTACGGTTCCTGTTTATGCTGATGGCGTACCATGTGAAAACCCAACAGGAGAGCTCCTCATTGTTGGCCAAGCTGATATTATTGTCACTAAAATTAATGGACCACCCGAAAAATCTATCGACGCTGTAATCGACTGTAATTATAAGGCTTTGCGTGGTGGTGGTGGCAACGGGGGGACGATAGGAGCTATTCCGAACCTCGTCGAGTAGTTTTGATCTCGTGCTCTTTTGATTTTTTATCCTCGCGAAGAAGTTTTTAAAGAAAACGGAGTTCACCTATGATCAGAACTATCAACGTCGCACTAGAAATCTCTAACAACGATCTGTTGCAAAGATTGTTGTCACAGATTCAGGGAATTGATGCGGTTCAGGTCGTTCCTGTTGCGAAGCTGGTTACGAAAGTGAAGCCA
>MAXR01000273.1 GCA_001751155.1 Desulfuromonadales bacterium C00003068
CTTTGGCAACATCGGTACCTGCTCCAATGGCGATGCCGATGTTGGCTTGTGCTAAGGCTGGAGCATCGTTAATGCCATCTCCCACCATTGCTACCCGTTTTCTCTGTTCTTGAAATTGTTGGACAATCTTTTGTTTGTCCTCAGGGAGTACTTCGGCAAAAACTCGATCTATTCCTAACTCTGCGCCGATGGCGTCTCCCGCTTGCTGACGATCTCCCGTCACCATTGCCGTGGTGATACCCATTTGCGTGAGTCGTTTCAGCAGTGGTGCTGCTTCGGGTTTGACTTGATCCTGAAGAGCGATAATACCTAATAACTGTTGGTCGCAGCTGATGAAAACAAGGGCTTTTCCGGCGCTAGAGAGTTGATTGGCCGTATCTGTGAAACGGCTGGTGTCAATATCGTGTTGCTGAAGGAAACGACTGCTGCCGACATGCACCGTCTGTTGGTTCACTGTGGCTTGAATCCCCATACCGCTCTGTTCGCTAACAGTATCTACCTCTGGAATCGTCCCCGCAGTTTTGGCGTGTTGAGCGATAGCTTGTGCTAACGGATGGCGACTCGTTGATTCAACCGCACCAGCGAGTTGCAGGAGCTGGTGCGGATCGATTGTGTCAGCAGGGATGAGGTCGGTGACCTTAAAACTTCCTTGAGTCAGAGTCCCTGTTTTATCAAATAAGATGGTGTCGAGGTGGGCAATCTGCTCAAGGGTGGAGGCTTTTTTAAACAAAATACCAGCGTTGAGACCGACGGCACTGCCTACCATAATGGCAGTAGGTGTGGCTAAACCTAAGGCACAGGGGCAGGCAATAACCACTACCGATACCGCCATTTTAAAGGCGAAAACAAAGGTTGCACCATTAAAGTACCAGCCTAAAAAGGTGAGAATCGCCAAGCTGACCACGATGGGGACAAAGACCGCCGAAACTCTATCGGCTAAACGCTGAATGGGGGCTTTATCTGCCTGAGCCTCTTCCACCATCCGGACAATTTTCGCTAGTACTGTATTATTGCCTACCTGTACCGCTTCGACAATAAGCCGACCCGTTTGATTGATTGTTCCACCTGTCACCGCATCACCGCGTTGTTTAACAACAGGGATCGCTTCTCCCGTCAGCATCGATTCATCGACGGATGAATTGCCATCGATCACGCGGCCATCAACGGGAATTTTTTCACCGGCAAAGACGATCACCTGATCGCCGATTTGCACCTGATCGGTGGTAATCTGCTCTTCGATACCATTACGTCGCACGCGGCTTATATCGGGTTGTAATCGCATTAATTCTCGCATCGCTGCACCTGCTTTGCCGCGTGAGCGTACTTCGAGCCATTTACCAAAACGGATAAAGGTGATGAGCATCGCTCCCGTCTCGAAAAAAACATCAGGCTGTGGACCGAGCCAGCCGAGTGCCGCAATGAGTGAGTAACCGTAGGCAGCGCTAATACCGAGGGCAACCAGTACATCCATGTTGGCTGAGCCATTCTTGAGCGCCTTCCATGCGCCACGATAAAACACTAAGCCTGCTGAAAACTGAACAATGGTTGCCAGCACGCCAATTATAACAATGTTGATGGCGGGAGCAGCCGGCGGCCACCACATTAGCGGCATGATGGGGGCGGTCAGGAGTGCTGAGAAAATAAGCCACCATTTTTGCCGTTGCCCATCAATCTCCTCTTGCCCTTCATCGCGTTGATCGACAGCACTAAAACCAAGCGATGAAACTTTATTGATCACCTCTTGGTGTATTTTGTTTTGTTTAATTTTGTTTGAGTCAAAGGAGATTGTTAGTGTGGCGGTGGCAAAGTTGACGGTTGCATGGAGAACACTGTGGAGAGTTCTTACCCCTTTTTCGATGGTACTAGCACAATTGGCGCAGCTCATCCCTTGTAGGGCAAAAGTGATCGTTGTTAAGTTGCTCTGCGACAGGGGGGCATCGTGAGTCATGTTGGTCGCCTGCATTGTGTCACCTCTCTATCAAGTGTTGTGCAAGGTATGATGCGATGGTGATTTACTTGATTTGCATGTGATTCTGAATGGATAGTTTAATTGATTTTATTTGTAGTGGTTAGAAAAATCTTGAAAATGGTCTTTTCACGTAGTAGTGTCGCTTATGATTAGAAAATAAACTCGAAAATTATGACGAGTTAACGATAGTTGTTACACAACAACTTTTTACGATTTGGACATATAAATCTACTTATTTAGTTAACATCTAACCCAAGGAGAAATGTTTTATGAAAGTCTATCTCAAGGCAGTAACCTACCTATTAGTTTTGGCTGGTACTCTTATCCTTTCTGTCGGCTATGCTCACGCTCTTGTTGATGCGACAGAACCTTACGAGATTCTTAACATCGCTAAAGGCTATGGCTCTGCAACGCTTACCACCGATTCGCAAGGTGACCCGAAGATTAAAGGTCGTATCGATGGTACTCAATATGGCGTTTATTTTTATGGCTGCAACGATGACAATGAAGATTGTGATGATATCCAATTCAGCACAGCTTGGGCTGGAATCCCTGTCTCTTTGACACAAATTAATCGCTGGAATGCTAAGAAGCGTTTCGGTAAGGCATATCTCGATAGCGATGGTGATCCTGCACTCCAGATGACTGTTAATATTGATTATGGTGTTAGCACACGTAACCTCGAAGATTCTTTTAACTGGTGGACAAAGGTTCTTGCTGGTTTTAAGGAAGAAGTTTTAGACAAGTAATCTTTTAGATTGTAAAACTGTAGTAATAAAAAAAGTCCGCGTTGGAGTTCTCTCCAACTCGGACTTTTTATTTTGGTTATCAGAGTGTTACCGTTCGTCGGTAGCGATTAGTTCTTCTTCTGTTCTTTATCTTCTTTATCTCTTTTTTGTTTCTTTTTTTCAGCTCTGAAAGTCATGATTTGAGCAAAGAGTGAACCAAATAAGAAGGCAAAGACCACCGCCAGCGGTAATGCACGTTGCCACGGATTGTTACTAATAGAGATGGCGAACATCACCGCACCAAACGGGATGGCCGCAGAAAAAAAAAGTCTAAAAAAATGTTTCATTGTGTCCTACCTTTAGTCGAAGTAATTAGTCATCCAAGGATTGGTCATCGCGGGTGATTTGATCTGGTTGAATCACCACAATGGATTCTTTTCTGGTAAACAAACGGCCAATCGTCGCAAACACTTTCTTTATCGCCCGCCACATTTTCGGCAAAAGCCAGATTAACAGTATGACAAAAATCACCAGTGCCGCAAGAAACAATAGCGGATGATTCAACGCAAGCCATAAACCACCAAAGACGGCTAAGTCTTCACTGATGGAGGCTGCCCAGTTGCTGACGGGTTCAGGTGAGGTGTTAATCATCACCCGTGAACCTGCTTTGGTTGCATGGGTTGCCGCAGTTAATGATCCACCGACAATGGCCGCAGCAAGGCTTATGGATGGGTCAACATTTCCTGTTGCCGCCGCCGCAAGGGCTGCACCCGCCGGAATACGGATAAAGGTGTGGATCGCATCCCAGCCAGTATCAACGCCTGGAAACTTATCAGCAAAAAACTCAACCGCGTACATCAATGCGCTGGCACCAATGACCAATGGTTCTTGCACGATTTGCATCGGCTCAGGTAGTGGCATCGTCCCTGAATTTCCCATCAAACCTAAAACAAGAATCGTTGCATAAAGGTTGATGCCACTGGCCCATGCTGCTCCCATACTTAAGGCAATGGCAGCACTAATTTGTTCAAGGTGTTCCATGGTTTTTAGGGTCCCTTATTGTGGTGGCGATTGAGGATGATTCGTCGTTCCCTTATCCTCTTTAATCACTTTTTTCCGTGGCTGTCGGGGCGGTAATTTACGCCATAGTCCCTGAGTGCTAAAGCATGTCCAACCCCATTGTACCCACTTTAATAGCGCTAATGCTAGCCAAAGAGCCCAGAAAAGCATTAATAGGCGATAAATATACATGGGTACCGAAAGTGCCCATGCTTCGGCTAAAAAGCCATTGGAGCGATCTTGAAACCAATTAAGCGTCCAGGCGTTTGAGCGGTTACCGACGATCTGCATCTCTGGCAGCCCCAACAGCCCCTGTTGAATCGCGCCAATAATTGTGACCATGGCAATGAAGCTTAGGCCAATAAGGAGCATTTGGCTAAAATTAAAGCGCCACGCTGAATTGAGCTGCGCCACATGTTTTTTTCGCAAGCCTAGCAGCAGCAGCCATGCTGCCACTGGGATCAATGCAGGGAGGCTGGCCTGAC
>MAXR01000274.1 GCA_001751155.1 Desulfuromonadales bacterium C00003068
AGTCGTAATAGGAAAATAAACGCATCGTAGCGATCCAACCATTCTTGGCCATAACGGAAGTTATGAAAGTCCTTGTTATTCTTTAGTAGCTCAATTAAGCGCTCCGTCCCTGCTCGCGAACGGGCGATCTCCTCTAGGCTAATTTCAAGCGCAGCGGGAAGAATCTCAGGCATCAACCCTTCAAGAAGATCGGCATTTTGGCCTAATCGTTTATGGAAGCGATCGAAAGCTTGTTGTTGAGAGACATAGCGCACCTGCTCAATGTCGGGGTATTGCTGGATTTCATCCATCCATTGTTGCAACTTGTCGTCACTTGGAACGTTATCCAGATAAACGATAACCTGAATATCTTGACTCCATTCTCGCGTCAAATTCTGAATATTGAGGACAATGAGGGTAAAGAAGGCGAGCAGCATTAAGGCGATGGCCACAGTGCCAATGGTTGCACTGCACAGCAGTGGGCTTTGGCGCATGCTGAATAGGGTACGTTGGATAAAATAACGGAGCCGTTCCATGAATTAAAGCCCTTCTTCGCTGGCAGCAATCTCAGGTGGAGCGCTATCGGAGACGATATTACCATCGTGAAGCACAATAGTTCGCCGAGGAAAGCGTTGCAGCATCTCCTTGTCATGGGTCGCAATCAGCACCGTTGTTCCCGATTCGTTGATGCGGTTAAACATCTCCATAATTTCGACGGCTAAATCGTGATCGAGGTTTCCTGTTGGTTCATCGGCAAGAAGTAGACGCGGGTTGACCACCATCGCGCGGGCAATCGCTACCCGTTGCTGTTCTCCACCCGAAAGTTNNGGCCAACATATTGAAGTACTTGATAAACTCGGGTGCTGATCTCTTGTCGTGATGCCGCTTGCACTTGTAACGGCAGGGCGACATTTTCGAAAACAGTCCGGCTGTTGAGAAGTTTAAAATCTTGGAAGACAAAGCCGATGTCACGGCGCAGCAGGGCAATGTTGCGAGATTTAAGGCGCGTGGTGTTACGATCACCCATTAAAATCTGCCCGCGNNGAAGGTTTTTCGGCACAGTATAGCAACCGCAATAGGGTTGATTTTCCTGCGCCAGAAGAACCCGTGACATAGACAAAATCACCCGAAGGGATCTTTAGACTAACGTCGTGCAGGGCCGGGGCTCCATTTTGGTAGATTTTTCCAACATTGAAGAGCTGGATCATTGTATCGCTTCTCCGCATGTGAGTCGTGGTCTCAATTCTTAATTTAAAGCACCCGAATATGTAACATATTTATAGTTTTAAATGAAGGATTGTTCGTTGCCGCTCTTTTTATTGGCCAAATTGTGAGTGCCATTGATCAAAGATCAGTCCTTTCTCTTCACCATAGTAGACGACAGTCTGGCGGACTTTTGTCGATGGTTTTTCCTGTGTTAATTTATTGGGGTTTTTCGAAAAGAACAGATCAGCATAGGTGATAATCTGCTCCTCAATGGTCAGGGGTAAATAATCACGCTGGGGCAGAGGCAATTCCTGTATTGCAATCTCTTTGGCGGTAAGGCCGACACCAATATGACGTTCGCAGACGCGGGCATGTCTGGGCAATCCTATTGCGTTGAGGAGTTGCGCGCCGATGAGGCCATGGCGAAGGTAGGGCTGCTGGCCAAAGCAGCCGAGCCCGGGGGCATGGACAGCAAAGATGCCAATGTCGTGCAGCAGAGCCGCTTCAGCAATGAAATCGATGTCGATAGAATCGTTATGGTTTTGTTGGTTGAGCCGTTGGCCGATCAATATCGCCTTATTGGCGACCTGTTCGCTGTGGGTGCGTAAAATGCGATAGGCTTTGGTGTGCGGCAGAAAGTATTTTTCGATAAGATCAATCGCTTGAATCATTCGGGATATCCAATGTTAAGAATGTGAAAGAAAAAGGTTTTCCCTTGCATCTAAGGTGGTGACTGCTTAAAATTGATGTCGTCGTAAAAAAGTTCGCCCACCAGCGTTGCAGCGTTTGTTCAAGACTTTGACATACAACAGGTATGCCTTCACCCTTGAACAACCACTACGCCTTGGTGGACGAAGTTTTTGCTTAGCCATCTAATTCGTTTTTGCGAGACCATCAAAATTAAGTGCTGAATCTGTGACGACCCAGATCATGCTCAACATTACCGTAAGTCTTAAATGATTACGAGCCAATACCGTAACCCACAAAAGGATAAGATCTCTTCTTCACTATGACATTGCCAACAACTAAAATTGTTCAAGAATTACGCCGTTTTCGTGGTCAGGCTACGACTGTGCTGGAACTTATGGCTGCCGTTGGCTTGGAACGTGATGCGCGGCGCCAACTTATCCGCTTTCTTGATGCGTTGGTTATTGAAGGGCTGTTGCAGCATATGCGTCACGGCCGCTACATTATGCGCCGTAATGTGCAAATGGTGTCGGGTCCGATTCAGCTCCAGTCAGCCGGGCATGCTTTTTTGTCACCGACGGAATATTGTGGTGAGCAGGGGGGGGAGGGTGATGGGGGTGGTCGGCCTTATGAGGATGATGATTTATACCTCTCCCGATATCGATTAATGGGGGCGATGGGCGGTGATACCGTCACGGCATTGATCCTGCCCGAAAATTATGAGCGTCGTAGCCGAAGCGGGCGGCGCAAAGAGGGCCTGGTGATTGCGGTGACTCAGCGCGCGCATGGCCGTCTTTTGGGCCGCTGTAGTCAGCAGCGTAATGGTCAGCTGCTATTTTGTAGCGAACCTTCAGGAATACAATTTACTGTTACGATGACGCAGCAGTGGCCGCTGGCCGAGTTAGATGGCAAGATTGCGGTGTTAGCGATTGACCGTTACCCCACCGCACAGAGTCACGGTGAAGGCCATATTGTTGAGCTGTTTGGTGAGGCCGGTGATCCGCAGGTTGACGTTAAAATGGCGGCATATCGTCAAGGGATACCGACAGAGTTTAGCTCTGTCGTGCTGCGCGAGGCCGAAGCCGCTGCCGTTGCTGTCTGTCAGCAAGATTATGCTGGCCGCGTTGATCTGTGTTCGTTGCCGTTGGTCACCATTGATGGTGCCGATGCGCGCGATTTTGATGATGCGGTGGCGTTAAAAGAGTTGGCTGACGGTTATCGTTTGTGGGTGGCCATTGCCGATGTCAGCCATTATGTGCAACCCGATAGTGCGATAGATCAGGCGGCATGGGAGCGCGGCACCAGTGTCTATTTTCCTGGTTCATGTATTCCGATGTTGCCCGAAGTGCTCAGTAATGGCATCTGTTCTTTGAATCCCAATGTTGAACGATTGGTTGTCGCGCTGGAGTTAGAGTTTGATCAGCACGGTAATCGAACGGCAATGAAGGCTTTCCCTGCGGTGATGAAAAGTCATGCGCGGTTAACCTATGAGCAGGTCCAGCACTGTTTTGATGGTGGTGAAGTCAGCGGTGATGACGGGGGTGAAGATTGTCAGGATGAGGCGGTGGATCCCACTATTGCTGCGATGATTCAGAGTATGTATCGCTTAGCTCATCAACTTCGTTGTGGACGTAATCGTCGAGGTGCGCTCGATTTTGATCTACCTGAAGCGGATATCCAACTGACTGATGCTGGCGTTCCCCATTTTGTCGGCCGACGAACACGGCTGGAGTCTCATCGCTTGATTGAGGAGTTTATGTTAGCCGCCAACGAGGCTGTCGCCTCTTTGGTACTTGAACAACGATCATCCGCATTGTTTCGAGTCCATGATGCCCCAGATCTCCAATCTATGCAGTCCTTGCAGCAATTTGTTGCGACATTTGACATGGGCTTTAACGTTGCTGAGGGCGGTGTTCAATCGCACGAATTGCTTAAGTTATTGAAACAGGCACAAGGGACAGAGCAGGAATACACCATCAATCGTATCTTGCTGCGCAGTATGAAACAGGCCCGTTACGATGCCGAAAATCATGGCCATTTTGGTTTAGCCAGTGAGGCATATTGCCACTTTACGTCGCCCATCCGCCGTTATCCTGACTTAATTCAGCACCGACTTCTGCTAAAGCTGTTAGCCGGAAATGATCGTTGGCCGGGAGAGTCTTTAGCTGCGTTGGCAGACCATACCACGACCACGGAACGGCGGGCGATGCTCGCCGAGCGAGATATTGTCGATCTGCGTAAATGTCAGTTTATGGAAGATAAGGTCGGTTTACGTTATGCTGGGTTCATTACGGCGGTGACTGCGTTTGGTTTTTTTGTTGAATTAAATGAATTTTTCATTGAAGGTCTGGTACATATCCGCCGTTTGGGTGATG
The DNA here is from genome assembly GCA_001751155.1 of Desulfuromonadales bacterium C00003068. GTDB lineage: Bacteria > Desulfobacterota > Desulfuromonadia > Desulfuromonadales > Desulfuromonadaceae > Desulfuromonas. Next base: position 4,248 of record MAXR01000274.1, read on the forward strand.
ATTATTACCGCTACGATCCCGAAAAACATTGCTTGATTGGCCAGAGCCGCCGCCAAATCTTTCAGGTTGGCAACTCGGTTACCGTTGAGGTATTACAGATTCAAGCTGATAAACGTGAAATTGATTTTATTTTACCCGCTCTATCGCAACAGAATGTAAGTGCTTCAACTGAAAAACGGCGACCAGCAAAGCATAAAAATAAACAGGGTGGTCGTCATCGGACCAAAGGTCGAAATCGTCGCTAGCTGTGTGTCTCGCTGTCCATGTGTTTCAATTTAAACAACGAATTGTCCATTATGAAAATAATTAATGATTTAAATGATATCGAACAACCATTTAAGAATGCTGTGGTGACTTTGGGTAATTTTGACGGTGTCCATCTGGGGCATCGCGAAATTTTTCGCTCTGTCGTCAAGACCGCTAAAGGCAGTGGTGGAACATCAATTGTTTGTACTTTCCAGCCCCATCCATTAAAAATGCTGGCTCCCGACCATGCGCCACGGTTGATCAATACGCCGCAGGAGCGGGAAAGGCTTATTGAGGCTTCCTGTGTAGATGTGTTGCTGACCATCCCATTCACCCAACATCTTGCCGACTTGACTCCCGAAGAATTTGTTCGAGACATATTGGTGACGAAAGTTGGGTTAAAGCATCTCGTCGTTGGTTACGACTATGCCTTTGGTCGTGGCCGTAGCGGCTCAATAAGTTTTTTGAAAGAGCAAGGTGTTCGTTATGGTTTTAAAGTTGATGTGTTTGGCCCTGTTCAACAGGAGGGGTTAGTCCTCAGTTCTACCCGCGTTCGTCAAGCATTGCTTTCGGGCAATGTTGATGGTGCCGTGGCGTTGCTGGGTCGTCACTTCAATCTTGAAGGGGTCGTGGTTCATGGTGATGGCCGTGGTCAGGGCCTTGGTTTTGCCACCGCAAATTTGCAGACGACAAAAGAATTATTGCCTCGTGACGGTGTCTATGCTGCCATTGTTCGCTACGAACAGCAGCAGCAGGACGGCGGTGAGTCCTGTAAAGAATATCTTGCTGTGGTCAATATTGGTAAAAAACCAACTTTTGGTGATCACCCTCTTACCATTGAAGCGCACCTTCTTGACGCACAGGCTGATTTCTATGGTGAAAAATTACGCGTTTATTTTGTCAAGCGTTTGCGGGATGAACAGAAGTTTACCTCGCAGGAAGAGCTGTGCCGTGCGATTACACAAGATGTTCAG
>MAXR01000275.1 GCA_001751155.1 Desulfuromonadales bacterium C00003068
ATTTGCCACAGGCTAACGGACAGGAAGCACACGCACGGTCAGCGATCTTGGCTTCCTTGATGGCGTCGGAGTTAAGTTGATCTTTCTTGTCACAGATTCCACCCGTGTAGTTCTTAGTCGGATGGATCCCCAACTCATTGGTGGCATCGACAAGAACTGCGGTACCATCGGTCTGTGCCCACAGATTATCTTCAGTAAGCAGATTATTATGCTTGTGGTAACTGATGCGGTCGATAAAGGTCTTCATGTCGGCAACATCAACACTGCCAGTACCACGACACACCACGCCTTTAAGGTTCTTAGAACCAAACAAGGCTCCCGTGCCACCACGGCCAAACTGACGATAGGACTCAGAACCGATCATGCTGTAGGTGATCAGCTTTTCACCTGCGGGGCCAATCGCCAGACATTTGGCATCGACATCACCAACAGCGTGCTCCATCGCTTGCTCTGTTTCGAAAATACCTTTGCCCATCAAGTGCGTAGCATCTTCGAGAGTCACCTGATCGTTAACAATCTTCAGGTACACCGGAGTTTTCGCAGCACCTTTAATAATCAGACCGTCATAACCGGCATATTTAAGCTCGGGACCAAAAGCGCCACCGACATTACTCTGAAAAATAGACCCGGTATGGGGAGACTTTGACACCAGTGCCAAACGGGAAGTCAGCGGTACCAGCGTGCCAGACAAGGGGCCAGTCATGATGACGATGGGATTTTCCGCCGCTAGCGGATCAATCATCGCATCGACCATGTCGGTGTAGTAGCGCAACGCCAATCCCCAGCTACCCCAGTACTGACGTATCCACTCTTTTTTGAGAGGCTCGGTCGAAACAGTCTGGTTGCTCAGATCGACAATAAGCATTTTTCCTGCGTACAAATTCATAACGTGCTCCATTCACATCGCGATAGTGAGACAAAAACGGGCATCGGCTTCNNCGCCGATGCCCGTCGATGGGTCATCTATTTAATGCTCTTGAAAGTGTCTTCAAGGCGGTTGAGAACTTCGTCAACCAATGCATCAGGAATATTTAGAGCTGGCTCAATACGGATCGCTTTCGCGTTGGTCAGCGTACCAGCAGTCAGGACTTGGCGCTTGAACAGACCCGAAGCAACGTTGTAACCGATCTCGTCAGTCGCAAACTCCATACCGATCAACAGACCCTTACCACGGTAGCCGGAAAGGATTGCAGGGTACTTCTGCTGCAACTCGTCGAGTTTAGACATGATGTACTTGCCCTTACGCTTGGCTTGACCAGGAAGGTCTTCACTAAGCATAACGTCGATATAAGCGAGTGCTGCAGAACATGCGAGTGGGTTACCACCCGTTGTTGAGGTGTGCATGAATGGGTTTGGCTCCATCACTTTCCAGATCTTTGGAGAAGCAATAAATGCCGACATAGGTACAACGCCGCCGCCTAGAGCTTTACCCAGACACATAATGTCAGGAGTAACGTTCCAGTTATCAACGCCGAAGATCTCACCAGTACGACCGAGACCTGTTTGAACTTCGTCAGCGATCAACAGGACGCCGTAGCGATCACAGATTTCGCGAACACGTGGCCAGTAATCGTCAGGAGGAACAACCGCACCAGCTTCACCCTGGATAGGCTCAGCAATGAATGCCGCGATCTGATCACCAACTTGTTCACAGATTGCAAGTTGCTGCTCTAGTGCATCGGCATCACCAAATGGGACGTGGCGAGTATTGCCTAGAAGAGGCATCAATGGCTCACGGTAGCACGCCTTACCCATCAGAGACAAAGCACCGAGAGTCTTACCGTGGAAACCAGCGGTAGTCGCAATGAAACCACTCTTACCAGTGTAGAATTTAGCCAGCTTCATAGCGCCCTCAACAGCTTCAGTACCACTGTTGATGAAGAACATGTACTGGAGATCACCTGGTGTTAGGTAGCCGAGAACTTTAGCGAGGTGAGCACGAAGAGGGTCAAGCATCTCTTGGCTGTACTGTGGGCTGCGGTCGAGCTGAGCCTTAACAGATTTAACAATTTTAGGGTGACGGATACCAGCAGAGTAGATACCGAAACCACCAAGGACGTCGATGAACTCACGACCGAGTGCATCTGTCATCATGGAACCTTGGCCAGTCCACTCTGTTAGAGCGAAATCACCGGCTTCAGTAACCGACTTACGATACTCAAGGAAACCTTTGTTGATATGGTTACCGAAGTTCTCTGTTGTTTCTTTGGCAATTTGCTCACGCTCTGCCATAGTGACTTGATCATCAGGACGGGAGATCAACTCTACCATGCGAGATGACTCACTTTGGGCATACTTGATATCTCTTAACTCTTTACGCTCACTCATGGTTCTCATTTCCTTTCGGTTTCCGGTTTTTGTAGGGACACAGAAATTGGTCCAACAGTGAATCAACTCAAAATCTGAAGACTAAATGCCATGATTCAAACGATGGCACAAATCCCAATAGGTTCAGACATCACATCTGACTATTAGGTTTATTTGTTTGGGCTGACAGCAACACGAGGGCTAAGAGATCAACTCTGTGTTGCAGATCTCAACCGGCAAGGCCAGCCAACAAACGTTTCGTTTCAAAGCCATATTTGTATATACGCTTGCCGCGCACATAATGTTCATTGGCTATAGAGCAGGAGCTATGCCAGATACAAAAAAACGGCCACAAAGGACCGTCGATCACCACTTACCCTCCCCCTGGACAAACACAGCACGACAACAGTAATCCCGTTTTAAGCGCCGATATATCGTATACTTGCACAAGATCAAAAGGCCCCACGTCGTTCAGTCAAAGTTTTTTATTAAAACTCACACAAGTTTAAAATTGCGAGAGAACAGCCCTACAAGCGACACTCACCCTTGATGCATTACTGCATCCGCTAGCGAAGACACCCCACTTTGACCTCTATTCTCGCGCAAAACATGCCATAGCCTTGATTGCGTCATCACAATTCCTTTATCAATAATATAATTATGTTCTATAAAAATAAACGCCAACAACCAACATCATCTGCATTTGCTTTCCTGCTACAAGACCTTCAATCCAGAGAATTCAACACGTAAACAATGCGGTTACTGCATCTTCCACCAACTGTAACTCNNACTGTAACTCATCAACCGCCAACAGTTCGTCACCACCAACGGCCTCCATCAATGCGGACTTGATGCACTGCCGCATCAAAAATGCAGAACAGCATCAAGATTGCCATGATTATGGACTCTGTTGTAAGGGAGAAGGTTGTTTAAAATTGTCTGCTTTATCGACAGCTTAGACCGTAGAAGCAAACACAATCTCTCATTTGGCACATTCCTTGATGAATAGCCAAAGTAGTTGATCGCGGTAAGCTACGTTCAGAGAAATAGTGACACCCATCAATCTGGTTGACCTGAAGTGCATGATCCATCATCTAGCGTCACCCTGCCCGGCTTCGGCCTGCATGACAGGAACGCCACAGATCTCATCATGTGTGTCTAGGTGTCATAGGTTTAATCGACCTATTTAACAGTACAGACAGGAGAACAAACAATGTTAACGGGCAACGAACAGCCAAATATCGGCAACGCACAGTGTGAAAAAACAAAAATTCTACTGCAAAAAAAACAACAATTTGTCGCCAATGGCATCTCTGCATCCGCACCAATCTTTATCGACCAAGCTAAGGGAGCTATCATTCGTGATATCGACGGTAATGACTACATCGACTTTTACGGTGGTATCGGCGTAATTAATGCTGGTCACTGCCCACAAGCAGTCGTTGACAGCATCAAAGAGCAGGCGGAAAAACTGCTACACAGCTGTTTTATGGTTGGCATGTACGAGCCATATGTCGCGCTCGCAGAAAAATTGACTCAAATCACCCCTGGTGATCACGCTAAGAAGGCGATGTTTGTTAACAGTGGTTCTGAAGCCGTTGAAAATGCCATTAAAATTGCTAAAGCCCACACGGGTCGTCCTAGTGTTATCGCTTTCGAAGGTGGCTTCCACGGTCGCACTTTGCTCACCATGACCCTGACCAGCAAGGTCAAGCCATACAAATTTGAGTGTGGCCCATTTGCCCCAGAGATTTACAAGGCGCCAGCAGCCTATTGCTACCGTTGCACATACAAGTCCACCTACCCTGAATGCGGCATGCACTGCCTAGCGAACTTCGAGCGTTTCTTTATCTCTGAAGTGGCTCCAGAAAGTGTTGCAGCGATGATCATTGAACCAATTCAGGGCGAAGGTGGTTTCATTGTTCCACCAAAGGAGTTCTTGCAGGGATTGAGAGAGCTCTGTGATGAGCACGGCATTGTCTTGATTGCGGATGAGGTTCAGAGCGGTTTTGCCCGTACTGGCAAGATGTTTGCTGTTGATCATTTTGATGTCATCCCCGACCTAATGACCTTGGCCAAAGGGATTGCTTCTGGAATGCCGCTAAGTGCTGTCGTTGGTAAAGCTGAGATTATGGACGCAGCAACACCGGGACGCATTGGTGGTACGTATGGTGGGAATCCTGTTTCTTGTGCCGCGGCCTTAGCCACGATTGAGAACATGGAGCAAGACGATCTGTGCCAACGCTCTACTGAGGTGGGTGACAAAATGATCGCCAAACTCAAGGAGTTGCAACTGCGTTTCCCACGCATTGGCGACGTACGTGGCCTCGGCTCAATGGTTGCTCTAGAACTTGTTAAAGATCCTGAGACCCGCCAACCAGATAAGGAAGCGGCTGCTGCGATCATCAAGATATGCTTTGATAACGGTCTAATAACTATGGGCGCTGGAATCTTCGGTAACGTTATCCGGTTTTTACCACCGGTTGTTATCACCGATGAGCAACTTGAAACAGCATTGAACATCTTTGAACAAGCTGTTGAGGCAACGTTATAAGTCGTTTTCACGCTTCAGAGTTGATGCGACAACAAAACAATCTTTTGCAATTAAGCCGTCACTGGCCTCTCCTGGTGACGGCTATTTTTTTAGCCATCCCAGCAAGCTGTCTGATTTAAC
>MAXR01000276.1 GCA_001751155.1 Desulfuromonadales bacterium C00003068
AACAGGGGGTGAGGGTTGCGGTACAGGTGTGTTGTTATGTGTTTAATGTTGATCGCGAGGTTCAGATCCGCAGAAATTACGAAGTCGCGCAGGCTTTTTGGGTCTCGTTGCGCCAGTTACAAGAGCAAGAGCGTCATGGTCAGCGTGAAATAGATTGGCATGGAACACTGACTGAAGTCCCGTCAATTTACCTCAATGAAACAGTGCCCGTGTTGTGGGGTTTAACCTATCGATTTGTAGTCACTTTTTTTCAGGCTGCAGGAATTCCGTTGTCGATGCTATCCATCGATGATGGTCTCGCAAAAACGAATTAGATGGCTAAGCCATCATCGATTAGTTGTATTTCAGTGGTCGGAACAACAATATCTATCATGAACGACGTGGCGGTAGTTGTTTGTTGTCTTGAACCATTTGAATGAAATCGGCTGCAGCAACGGGCTTGGAAAAATAGTAGCCTTGTAAAATGTCACAATCACATCTTTGTAAGAATTCTAATTGTTCCTGTGTTTCAACCCCCTCCGCGACCGTTTTTAAACCAAGACTATGGGCGATGGCTATGATACTTGTTGCCACCGCGTCGGCACTCTTGTCGTGCGTTAGATCATCAATAAAAGAACGATCAATTTTTAAGCAATCAACGGGAAAACGGCGTAAATAGTTGAGCGATGAATAGCCCGTGCCAAAGTCATCGAGAGCTAAGCTGATGCCAAGTTCCTTAAGTTCATGCAAAATAGAAACAGTGGAGTGTGGGTTTTGCATGATCATGCTTTCCGTTAGCTCTAGTTCAAGTAGCTTAGGGTCTAGTTTCGTTGAATTAAGAGCCTGCTCGACCACTGCAATGAGATCGTTGTTGTTGAATTGTTTTGCCGATAGGTTCGCGGCAACAGGGACAACATTGATCCCCTGTTTTTGCCATGTTGCTATTTGATTACACACCGTCTGAATCACCCAATTGCCGATGGATAATATCAGCCCAGTTTCCTCTGCAACAGGGATAAATGTTGCAGGTGAAATCATGCCCCGTTGAGGGTGGATCCAGCGTATTAACGCTTCACAGCCAGTGATGATACCTGTAGTGAGGTCAACTTTTGGTTGATAGTGGAGTAGGAACTCACCACGACTTAATGCAAAGCGCATATCGGTTTCTAGGTCGAGTCTCTCTAGTACCATCTGTGTCATTTTCACATCAAAGACACACGATCGATTCCCTTCAGCCTTAGCCTTGTACATCGCGACATCAGCATTTCTAATCAAAATTTCGCTGGAATCGCCATCTTCTGGGTAGATGCTGTAGCCGAGACTTGCAGTAATGGTAATTTCTCGGGCCTTAATTTTGTAGGGTTTGGCGATGTTGGTGAGGATTTTATCCGCTATGTGATGGATATCTTCAGGAGAGTTCAGATCTGATAGTAGAGCAACAAATTCATCTCCACCAAGCCGAGCAACGGTGTCTGTCTCACGAACCGCTTGAGTGATCCGTTCGCTGATAGCACACAGCAGCTGATCGCCAATTCGATGGCCGAGACTGTCATTGATAATCTTAAATCGGTCCAGATCAAGGAGCAATATTGCCACGTATCGTTGTGAACGCTTGGCTTTAGCAATGGCTTGGTTTGTTCTGTCGTGTAGTAAATTTCGATTGGCTAGCCCTGTTAACTCATCGTGTGTTGCCAAGAACTTCATCTGTTCAGTATGGAGTTTTTGAATGGTGATATCTTCACGAATAATCAATAGGTGCGTGTTGTCACCTCTGTTGTTGACGATAGGAGAAACACTGACTTTTTCCCAGTACAATGTGCCATCTTTCTTTTGGCTGTGTAGTTCGACGTCCCAAGCATAATTAGCTAAAGCATTATCCCATAAAGTGAGACCGTTATCGCTGCTGTCGGTTTGGCAAAATGTTTTTTGGATGCCATGCTGTTTTGCATCTTCAGCAGAATAGCCTGTCTGTTTAGTGAATTGCGGATTGACATATTCGATGGTGCCATTTAGGTCGGCAATAATCATCGCAACAGGAGATTGGTCGATGGCATGAGAGAGTAAACGCAGCTTTTTTGTTTGCTTGTTGCGTTGAGTAATATTCTGAAAACTGCCGAATAAAACCGTTTTGTCACCGAGCGAAATTCGTTGCGCTCTGATCTCAACATCAATTAACTGTTGTTCTTTTGTTGAAATTTTTGTTTGAAGTGTGCTGCCATTTGGCAGTTCTAGGTGCTGGGCAAAACTTTCAGTAAAGCTACGCTCAGAGTTCTCTTTTGGGTGAAGAATTGATTGTGGCTGGCCAATCAGTTCATCAAGAGCGCGGCCCGTCAGTAGGCAGAGTGCGTTGTTGCATTCGAGTATTTCGCCTGTTTTGATGTCGGCCAAGGCGTAACCGACTTCAGCCTCTTCAAACAGTGTCTGGTATTTGTTTTCTGTTGTTTGAGCAAGCTGATAGGCTCGCCGCTCTTGAGCGGCATGCTTGCGAATCATCCAGTTAGACAGGGAGAGATAAAATAGGCCTAGCAGCCAGATGGAGAGCCTTACAGGTCGACCTTCATTTATCTTTTTCTGCATGGCCAACTCAAAGGGGGCCATGGGAACCGAGACGCTTATTCCGCCGTGAATATCGCCAATCTTATAATTTTGTTTCTCGTGACAATGGAGACAGGGTTCTTCGGTGGTCATGGGGTACATCAAACGTAGATAGTCCTGACCATCGATCTGTTCATTGCAGCATGATTCCAGCTCACCCTCTTCAAACTGAAAGAGGCATTGCTTTTCCCATGGGTCTGGTGAGTTGAGTGGTTCAATTGGATTGAGACTGGTGATATGGCCGTGCATACCATATTGTTCTGCTGAAAGTTCAAACACCTGACGTGTCATGTAGGCTGGATTGACAAGGGTAAGTTGTAACCCTGTGGTGCTCGTAAGGTCGCGTTGAGAGATGTGACTCAGGTGGGGGTTCGGAGGTGTGTGCTCAGTCACCTGAACATAGACACCCTTTTGTTTGGCGACCCACCTTCTGTAGGCGAGGTCCTTGTTGTAACTGCCCTGCGCTTCGGATTTAGCCATGGCGAAGGCGAACTGTTGCCCGGCTTTTACCTCTTTCCATTCAAGGTAGCACACCAGAGCAGTCCAAAGTATGACCCCTAAAATCCATGGAATAATTGAAAGTCGAAATAGTTTCATAAGTGCTGTGCCTTGCGGGATAACAACATTATTGAAAGTGGTAAACTAAGTTCGATGCTCTTAATTGTATTTTTTTATAATGCGCTCCTTCTCCATTAATTGCGAATAAATTTATTGATGGTGGAGATTTGAGTTTGTAATTAATAGGTTGAATGTGACATTAAAAGCATATATCTTTAATGAAGAAATCGGTTCGGTTGTGGTGAGGGTTTGCTATTTGTTATCTTGTGAGGGGCTGAGTACTGATGCAAAATAGATGTGTTGTCCTGTTTTCAATTTTATTTTCTTTTTGTTTATTTAGTCTCGCTAGCGCACAGCCGATCCGTTTTGCTCCGTTACCCATGCTATCTAAAAGTGAAGTAGGTAAAAACTTTCAGCCCTTCGCCCACTATCTCAGTACCATTACCTCAACTGATGTTGAAATAATCTACCATAAAAGCTATCAAACTCTTCTTGACGGTCTCATAAATGATCAAATTGATTTAGCCTATCTCGGGCCATTACCTTACGTCTCTTTAACTCAGCAAGATCCGAGTTATGTGCCCGTGGTGCGTTTTGTTAATCAACATGGTGAGGCCAGCTATACCTGCGCTTTGGTTTCTTTTGATTCGCCCTTATCAAAGTTTGATAGTGTACTCCTGCCAACGGTTGCGTTAACCCAACCACAGTCGACCTGTGGCTATTTGGT
>MAXR01000277.1 GCA_001751155.1 Desulfuromonadales bacterium C00003068
ATTGATCGCTTTCACGGTTCACCTACAGGTGAAGTATGGTTGAGTGGTCAGTGGTGGGACGATAGCCCAGAGAACACTCGCCCACACCGATTCGCCTATCAGGCGAAACAGCAACAGGCTGGCTATGATAGCCTTGTTATTACATTACAACAGTTACTTGACAGGGTTGCTAACAAACTCGCCGAATAAGAATCCAACACAACAAAGCCGTTATCGCATCCGATAACGGCTTTGTTGTATTTAATACAGCTGTTCGCAGTAGCTCGGCACTTCGTTAAACCATGCAGGATCTCGTTGTGCCGCATCGAAAGCCTGTTGCGCGGTATCGATCAAACGCTGACGATCTTTAGGATAGCTGCCGGCTAAATTAAGGAAATTAGAGACATGGTTGGAGCGTAAAATTGTCTTTTGTGGATGAAGTTGCTGCAAAATATCCAGTGTTTCAGCCATCACCTCACCGTGACTCAACGGCTCAATTGAGGTGAAATAATCATCATTGTGACGACGGAACATGGTCAGCAGCGAAAAATATTCGGGAGATAACGCGTTGATCCACTCTGCTGTTGCCGCAGCATGTTCACGACTGCGTGCTTTACCCGCCAAGCCTAGAATCGCTGTCACCGACAACTTCAGCCCAGCACTTTTAGCCTTTTGACACAACGCCAACATCTGCTCGGCATCAAAGCCCTTATTCACCAAACGCAACGTCTCGCTATCACCACTCTCTAAACCAAAATAGAGGATACGTAGTTTGTTTTCGCGCAGCAAACGTAATTCCACCTCGCTTTTGGTGGTTAAACTACGCGGCGAGGCATAACTTGAAACACGGGTTAACGCGGGCAATTGCTGTTGCAGCAGTTGTAACAGTTCAACCAATTGTGCCTGCGGATAAACAAGAGCATCGCCATCGGCAAGAAAAACCCGCTGTATTTTCAACCGCTGCAGTGGCGTGATTTTAGCGAGGTCCTGAGTTAAATCCGCCAACGAGCGTAGGCGGAATTGCTTCATTTTGTACATGCCGCAAAAGCGACACTGATTTTGGCTACAGCCAATCGTAGCTTGAAGAATCAACGAACGTCCTTCAGAAGGGGGACGAAACACTGGTTCTTCATAAGCGATGGGAAAATACATGATAAAAACATCTCCGACTATAGATTTACATAAGTGTTAGGGATCAATGATTGCTGCGCCAATCAATCTCGCGTAAATGCTGGCGAGCGGCTTGGGCTAAGGTCTTGTTTTCGGTTACATCAACTGCAGCGAGAAAATAATGATAGGCGCTGGTCCAACGATTGCGTTTTTTCAACAGTACCTTTCCGGCACCAAAATACGCTTGATCAAGGGCGGTATCGGTCGGGTGCTCGGCAATACAACGGCGGTAGATCACCAATGCGGCATCATCATCGCCGTTTGCGTAGAGATAATAGGCCAACTGCAGCAGCGCTAACACCGAGATCTGTTGTCGCTGGGTTTTATCTCGTAGCGAAAAATAGACCGGTACCGCTGCGGCAAATTGCCGCTGTTCAATCAATTCATTGAAATGCTCCACCAGCGAAGGGTGCATCTCGCTGCCATCGCTCTGACCACTTAACTGGCGACTTCGATGTAACAGTGGCAGGTGATCAAAGCCGTAAGCAATGACCGCACCGGCTAAAAACCCACCTAAATGAGCGCCGTGCGCCACCCCACTACCACTCTGAGTAAAAAGAAATGGCAACAGATTATCAACAATCAGATAAACCCCTAACACCAAGCGCACCGGAAGATAGAAGCTATCCATAATAAAAGGGAATAAAAAGATAAATGTTTTGACTTTATTTTTCGGAAACCAGACAAAATAACAACCTAAAACCCCCGAGATTGCTCCCGACGCACCAATAAGAGGGGTATAGGAATCGACCACAAACAACGCAAAAAACAGCGTCGCCATCATACCAGTAAACAGATAGAGAACTAAATAACTCAACCAACCAAGACGATGCTCGACATTATCACCAAAGATCCACAAAAACAGCATGTTCCCAGCGAGGTGAAGAATGCCAGCATGGAGAAACAGTGAGCTTAATAGGGTTGAGAGACTCGGTACCGCTGATTTGAACCCATACTCAAACACCAGCAAGTCATAGGCGCTCATCTGTGCTGCAACGGTCTGAGCTTGACGCACACTGGTCACGCCAATACGGTGTAAATATTCGAGCAACAGCGGATCGTTGGGGTCAGGGCGCAGGCGTAACAACGGTAACGTGACCACCACGAATACCAAAATATTGAGCGCCATCAGCATCCATGTAACGTAGGCTCGGCCTGGTGGATTAGGTTGATCAGCTAACGGAAGAAACATTACAGTCCTTCGGCAAAATACACCAGCTCAAGTGATTGATTTTTCGCCACTTAACCAGTATGCTCATGAACGCTAATCGCTTAACAAAGCAAAAAGCAATCATTGCGACTAACCTCTACTACATTACCTCTGAATCCATCAATCGTCTAACGGAATCAGATTAAAGTGAGAGCCTGTGGATATTCTCTATATTCTTGACCTAACTGGCACCGCTGCTTTTGCCATATCTGGAGCATTGGCAGGAGTCCGCCGCCAGATGGACTTACTCGGCATTATGGTGCTCGGCATTGTCACCGCTATTGGCGGAGGAACGTTACGCGATATTCTCCTCGGCGATACTCCGCCGTTTTGCCTTAAAGATGAAACCTATCTCTATGTGTCGATCATATTTGCATTGATCACATTTTTTGCTCACCATGTTGTCGATCGCTACAGCAATGCTCTCCTTTATTTTGACGCCATCGGCCTTGGCACCTTTGTCGTCATTGGCACAGGCAAGGCGTTGGATTTCAATACGGGATTTGTTGGCGCGATCATTATGGGGATGATGACTGCAACCGCCGGTGGCATGGTGCGCGATATCCTTTCGGGGCAAGTACCCCTTATCCTAAAAAAAGAGGTCTATGCGACCGCCTGTTTAGCGGGTGGTGGTTTATTCTTTGTACTNNCCTAAAAAAAGAGGTCTATGCGACCGCCTGTTTAGCAGGGGGGATATTGTTCTTTATGCTCACTCAACTTGGTGTTCCACGCACCGCGACCATGCTGCTCTCCGCACTACTTGTCGTCACATTACGCTTACTGGCTATCCGCTATAACTGGTCGCTACCCACCGCCAGAGAAACACCTTCGACCACTCATGATAACTAAGGAGATTCTCCATGCACACCATCACTTTAAACGGCAGCGAAACGCCCATTGCCGTCGGTAAAATCATCTGCCTAGCACGTAATTATGTCGCTCATGCTCACGAGCTTGGCAACGAAGTCCCATCAGAACCTGTTATTTTCATCAAGCCTGCCAGTAGTATGATTTTTGAAGGTGATCAGGTTGAGATCCCACCTTACTCGGATGACTGCCATCACGAAGTTGAACTAGCTGTTCTGATTGGCACACAGGGTAAAAACATTGCCGCTGAGGATGCCATGAGCCATATCTCTGGTTATGGCATTGCCATTGACATGACACTGCGTGATACACAAGCAAAACTAAAGGAGAAAGGCTTTCCATGGGAAAAAGCCAAAGGGTTTGATACCGCATGTCCCATCTCACGTTTTGTTAACGCAGACCAAATTGACGATCCGCATAACTTAGCCATTCAACTGAGCGTCAACGGTCAATTGCGACAAGATTCCAACACTGCCTGCATGATTCGCCGTATCCCAGAAACAATTGCCGCCATTACTCAAGGGTTTACCCTTGAACCAGGCGATATTATCCTCACGGGAACCCCAGCAGGGGTTGGTCGGGTGGTCAGTGGCGACACCATGGCTACCATGATTGAGGGGATTGGCACGCTTCAGGTTAGCGTGAAATGATTGGGTGCGCTAAACCCTCCGTCGCTTTAATCGGTCCGGGTCGTTTAGGCCAAGCCGTTACCGCACTGTTGCGCCAACAAGGCTACCCGATCACCGCCATCGTTGGTCGCGATCGACAGCGTACGGCTGAAGCGGCGCGCTTTATTGGTGCCGAACTGATGGCCACCACCGATATCAACCGCTGTGCACCAGCAGACATTATCCTTATCGCCACAACAGATGATCAACTTGCGACGACTGCTGCACAGTTGTGCGACACGGTGCCACTTGGTGACAGCACCCTCCTCGTTCATTGCAGCGGTTTGCATCCAGCACAGGTTCTTAAACACTCTGCTGACATGCCCCAACACGTACTGGCAATGCATCCGCTACAAACGTTTGCCAGTGGCGAACAGGGGATGAAAAGTTTAGCGGGATGTTTTTTCTCTTTGGAAGGGGATTCTCAGGCGGTTGAACAGGGGCAACAACTGGTTAGCGATCTAGGTGGGGAGTCGTTCATCATTGAGGGGCAATACAAGGCGCGCTACCATGCGGCAGCCTGTATGGCATCCAACTTTATCACCACCTTAATCGACAGTGCCGGTGAAGTTCTTCGCCCATGCAATCCGCAACAGGATATTCCCCTGTCAGTACTCGGCCCCCTTATTCGCACGGCGGTAGAAAACAGTCTAACCCTTGGCCCTAAAACAGCCCTAACTGGGCCGATTGTTCGTGGCGATGATGGTACGGTTGCCAGCCACCTAGAACAGCTCAAACGACATCACCCTGACCTTGTCGCCCTGTATCAACAACTTGGCTTGCAAACCGTGGACCTCGCTCAGCGCTCTAACAGGCTATCGGCCGCAAAGGGTGAAAAAATCTCAAATATCCTGTCACAATCAGATGATGAACGAGATTCAGATTAACCGCCACTTTTACGCAAAATCACCACATCAGAACCGACAAACTCACATTCAGCCTGCCAGTGTTGTGCCAGCCAGTGAAAGGTTTGGCGTGAAAAAAAACGGACGTGAGTTGGATCATTTTTATAATGCCAGCGACTAAAGGCTTCGGCATCAGTGACCATTTTTGTCATCACACCGAGGACACCACCGGTATTAAGATGACACCATAACCGATCAAGTTCAGCGCCAAGTTGATGGATGTGCTCCACCACTTCGCTGCTAGTGATAAAATCGTACGAGCACTGCCACACCGCTGGATCATTGGCATAGAAATGATCAAAAATGGTCATCGTATGGCCGACCTCTTCAAACATCAGTGACAAGGTTGGCCCTGGGCCACTACCAAAATCTAGCCCCTGCGCATTGTCCGCTATTTGGGCCAAAACAGGATCGAACAGCCGACTCAGAAATTGGCGGTAACCACTATCCTGTGGGTCGTTTTGGTGTTGATCGTAGACCTTCTTTTCTTCCGCTGCAGATAGAAAGTCCTGTTGATCAACAAAAACCAAACGGCAACGCTGACATTCAAAGTAACACCGACGCGAATCTTGTGCGAACAATTCGACCTGAGTAGCCGAACACAGCGAGCATGACAAACTTTTTTCCACTGATTCACTCCATAAAAAAAGCCCCTGACAGCAGGGGCTTTAACGTTCTTTTTAGTAGCATTTAAACTTAATACATTTGTGCTAAAGATTTTTTAGCATAACCTCGCAACTTACGACTACCTTCTTTCACTATTATTTCAAGAGTTGGACTGTATTTCGCATCATTGGTTGCGCCAAGAGCTTTAATCATCCATGCCATAGCATCAACATGGTCGCGATTGTTTCCACGAATTTTGAAACCTTTGAGTAGGTATTCATCAACGACATCCATCACCTCAGGGCCAAACGTTTGTGAACGGATGATCCGTTTGGCGGCATCACGTTGCGCCAATGGATTTTGGCTTTTAATCTGCTTGATAAATTTCTCAGCATCACCCTCATCATATTGATACGGCGCATCAACATTGATCGAAACAAACGGATAAGCTTGGACAGAGGGCACTATTGCAAACATTACAGTTACAAATAGAGCCAAAATTGTGTATTTCATTGCGTTCATAAAATCCTCCAAAGCAATATCTTTTATATTGCGTAAAAGTGGTAACACTAGCGTTGTGTCAATAACGTCTATCAACACAACATCGCCTACATGAGCTAAAACTTATACCACATCTCTTTGTTGAGAGAAACCCTTCACCATAAACTAACGCAAAAGGCCTCTGGTTTCCCAGAGGCCTTTTGTTCAAACTTACTTACCGGACTTGATTACTGCTCTTCGAGAAGAACCGCATGTGCCGCAGCAAGACGAGCAATTGGGACACGATATGGGGAACATGAAACATAATCGAGACCAATTTTGTGGCAGAAGATAACACTTGATGGCTCACCGCCATGCTCACCACAGATGCCAAGCTTAATGTCTGGGCGGGTTTCGCGCCCTTTTTGGCAACCCATTTCAACCAGGAAGCCAACACCATCTTGATCAATAGCAACGAATGGGTCTTCTGCGAAGATCTCTTGCTCAACATACAGTGGCAAGAACTTACCCGCATCATCACGAGAGAGGCCATAGGTTGTTTGAGTGAGATCATTAGTACCAAATGAAAAGAAATCTGCTTGGGTTGCAACTTGATCAGCAGTAATTGCTGCACGAGGCAACTCGATCATGGTGCCAACCAGATATTCAACTTTTACGTCGTACTCAGCGATAACGGCATCAGCGACTTTCACCGCATTAGCACGTAAAATCTCAAGCTCTTTCACACCACTAATCAGTGGGATCATAATTTCAGGAACAATATCGAACCCTTCATCTTTAATCAAAGCGCACGCTGCTTCCATGATGGCACGCACTTGCATGTCATACACTTCAGGATAGGTGATCCCTAAACGGCAACCACGATGACCAAGCATCGGATTAAATTCATGGAGAAACTCAACCTTTTGCTTCAACGTCTCTGCTGAAACATTCATACTCTGAGCTAAACCATCAATATCTTTATCGGTATGAGGTAAGAACTCGTGCAATGGTGGATCTAATAGACGGATCGTAACAGGGAGACCCTTCATTTCACGGAACAAACCGAGGAAGTCTTCACGTTGCATACCGATAATTTTAGCCAGTGCCAGCTTGCGACCATCGAGATCTTCAGCAAGGATCATCTCACGTACGGCCATGATGCGGTCGGCATCAAAGAACATGTGCTCGGTACGGCATAGGCCAATCCCTTCGGCACCAAATTCACGCGCCACTTTGGCATCAGCAGGAGTATCAGCATTGGTACGAACCTTGAGGCGACGGACCTGATCGACCCAACCCATTAAGATACCAAATTCACCAGTTAATTCAGGTTGAACCGTCGGTACGGTTCCACACATCACTTCACCACTAGAGCCGTCAAGAGTGATGATATCGCCCTTGTTAAACACCTTACCAGAGCGATCCGTAAACTGTTGCTTCTCATAGTTGATTTTAATATCGCCACAACCTGAAACACAGCACTTACCCATACCACGAGCAACAACGGCAGCGTGAGATGTCATACCACCACGCGCCGTCAAGATACCTTCAGCCGCATGCATACCATGAATATCTTCAGGGCTGGTTTCCACACGCACTAGAATTACTTTTAGACCTAGCTTCTTGGCTTCTTCCGCCTCGTCAGCAGAGAAAACCACCTCACCCGATGCGGCACCAGGTGACGCAGGAAGTCCTTTTGCAATCACATCTTTTTGTGCATTGGGATCAAGAGAGGGATGGAGAAGTTGATCGAGCTGCTCCGGAGCCACACGAAGAATGGCTTCCTTTTCAGTGATCAAGCCCTCTTGAACCATATCGACAGCAATACCCACCGCTGCTTTAGCAGTACGCTTACCATTACGGGTCTGCAACATGAACAAACGACCTTTTTCAATGGTAAACTCGATATCTTGCATATCGCGGTAATGCTTCTCAAGTTTTTGCTGAATCACCATCAACTGATCGTAACTTTCAGGCATCACCTCTTCCATTGAAGGAAGGGTTCCATCACTGCCCGCTTTGTTGATCGGTTGAGGAGTACGGATACCGGCAACAACATCCTCACCTTGAGCATTAATCAAAAACTCACCAAAGAACAGGTTTTCACCTGTTGATGGGTTACGAGTAAAAGCAACACCTGTTGCGCAATCCTCGCCCATGTTACCAAAGACCATTGATTGAACCGTAACAGCGGTACCCCACTCAGAAGGGATGTTATTCAAGCGGCGATAGGTGATCGCGCGCTGATTCATCCACGAACCGAAGACCGCGCCAATAGCACCCCACAATTGCTCTTGTGGATCGTTAGGGAAGGCTTCACCTAACTCTTCTGTGTATTTATTTTTAAACAGGCCAACCAACTCTTTAAGATCAGAAGCGGTCAGAGCGGTATCCTCTTCAACACCGCGATCCTCTTTCATGTTTTCAAGAATATCTTCGAGAAGCTCACCATCGAGATTCTTAACGACGTTAGCGTACATTTGAATAAAGCGACGATAGGAATCGTAGGCAAAACGCTCATCACCGCTGAGCTTAATAATGCCCTGTACGGTTTGATCGTTCAATCCGAGGTTGAGAACAGTGTCCATCATCCCTGGCATGGAAGCACGAGCACCAGAACGAACCGATACCAGTAATGGACGCTCAGCATCGCCAAACTTTTTATCCATCAACTGTTCCATCTCAGTGAGCTTTGCTAAAACTTGATCTTTCAATCCGTCAGGATAATTACGATCATTTTTATAATACTCGTTGCACACTTCTGTGGTGATACTGAATCCGGCTGGCACGGGCAGGCCAATTGAAGTCATATCCGCCAGATTAGCCCCTTTACCACCCAGCAAGTCCTTCATTTCGCCTGTGCCTTCAGCTTTACCGTCACCAAAGAAATACACGTATTTGACTGACATCAGTCTTCCTCCTCACAAAAAAGTTGGTTAATCCAAAACGAGCTACGTTGCAAAAAAATCTACGCAGCAATACGGGAAAAATCGGCCAAACCAGCAAATAAGCCGGAAACCTGAGTCAGCAATGCGAGACGGTTTGTCTTAACCGCTTCATCCTTAGCCATAACCATGACACCATCAAAGAAGGCGTCCACAGCCGGGCGTAATGTAGCAATGCTGCGCAACACTGCAGGATAATCCCCACTAGCCATTAAGCGAGTGACATCCTGTTGAATGCGTTGCAACTCAGCAAACAACTCTTTTTCACAATCCTCTTCAAAAACACTCTCGACAACGGCATCGGTCACACCCCCCTTAATGATGTTACCAACCCGTTTAAATGTTGCCGCAAGGGCTTCGAAGTCTTGCTGTTCTTTCATCGCCGACAACGCTTCAACACGTTGACGGGCATCGATCACGTCATCAAATCCTGCACTGAGAACCGCCTCAACAACATCGGCAGAGAACCCTTGTCCTGTCAGCATATTAACAAAGCGCAGACGGATAAATTCAACCACCTCAGCAGTCACCTGTTCGGAGCTGCGATTAAGTTTATCCTCCAATTGCTGCACCGCTTGACCAACAAGCGTTGGTAAAGAGATGCGGTAATTGCGATCAAGCAGGATATTGAGAATACCGATAGTACACCGGCGCAGCGCGTATGGATCGGCTGTTCCTGTTGGAATTAAGCCAACGCCAAAGCAACCACAAACGGTATCAACTTTGTCTGCCAATGAGACAAAGGCACCGATATTATCACTCGGCAAATCACCACCAGCCTGAATAGGTAAGTAATGTTCAAAAATTGCTGTAGCGACGCGAGGATCTTCCCCTTCAATTTTAGCGTATTCACGCCCCATGATCCCCTGAAGTTCAGGAAACTCATAGACCATTCCCGTCTCAAGATCACACTTACACAGTGTTGCTGCGCGGCGAGTTAGCTCTAGACAACTAGGATCCAGTTGGTTAGCGAGGGTTTCAGCCAAGATCGTAAAGCGTTGAACTTTTGCGTAACTGGTACCGAGCTTAGCTTGATAAACTACCTTTTTAAGCGCTTCTAGGCGTGATTCGAGGGGTTTCTTTTGATCCTCTGTCCAAAAGAACATCGCATCGGCTAGACGCGCACGCAAAACTCTCTCGTTACCTTTAACCACCACACTTGGATCTTTGGGACGCGTATTAGAGATGGTGATAAATTTCGCCAGCAAGCGACCCTCATCATCAGCCAGAGTAAAGTAGCGCTGATGCTCCTTCATACTGGTGATCAACAACTCATCGGGCAGCTGCAAAAACTCTTCATCAAAACTTCCACAGAGTGGAGTGGGATCCTCAACAAGGTAAGCGACCTCTTCGAGAAGTTGCTCATCAACATTGAGAGCGCCCCCCTCTTCACGAGCAACGCGCTCAATTTCACGGGCGATAATTTGTTTACGCTCGGCAGGATCAACAATAATGAAGTGCTCCCGCGCCTTGGCGACAAAATCATCGAGTCCTGTGACAGTAAA
>MAXR01000278.1 GCA_001751155.1 Desulfuromonadales bacterium C00003068
TATGCACGATTGTTGCAAACACAACTAGAAGAAGCCTTGGATGACACCCCGGTGGTGCTGATTCATGGGCCGCGTCAGTGCGGTAAAACAACTCTTGCACAAAAAGTGGGTCAGCAACGTGGCTATCATTATTTAACTTTTGATGATGTCAATTTAGTTGCCGCTGCAAAGGCTGATCCTGTAGGTTTTATTGATCGCTTAGATGGTCGAGTCATTCTAGATGAGATCCAGCATGTGCCAGAGCTGTTCAGTTCGATAAAACAATCTGTCGATGCGAATCGACAATCAGGTCGTTTTTTAATTACAGGTTCAGCAAACGTACTCCTCTTGCCACGCCTTGCCGATTCATTGGCCGGGCGCATGGAGATCATGCAATTGCGTCCGTTGTCTCGCTGTGAAATAGAACACAGTGGTTCAGGGTTGTTGGCGCAACTTTTAGATCATAATTATGGGTTTAATCGTTCAAGTAAGTTGGGTGAGCAACTAGCCGAATATATCGTTGCAGGAGGATTTCCTGAGCCATTGCAACGTCAAAATGAACGGCGAAAAAGGCAATGGTATCACAATTATATCGAAACATTGGTACAGCGAGATCTGCGTGAATTGGCGCGGATTAGTAATCTCGACGCGATCCCTAAAATCCTCCAGTTAGCGGCAATTCAAAGTGCACAACTGCTCAATATGAGTGCTATTGCTGCGCCATTTCAAATGAGCCGTCAAACGATTTCAAGCTACTTTTCTTTGCTGCAAAATATATTTTTAGTCGAAGTTTTACCTGCTTGGCATGGTAATCATGGTAAACGCCTTGTAAAAACACCCAAAGTACATATGGCTGATACGGGTTTATCCGCTGTATTATTGGGGGTGAACGCAGATCGTTTAAATAATGATCGAACGATGTTGGGTCATCTGCTGGAAAGCTTTGTTTACAATGAGCTGCGGCGACAGGCCAGTTGGGCGGATGCTGATTTACGCTTTTACCATTTTAGAGACAAAGATCAATCTGAGGTGGATATTGTGATCGAAAAAAATGGTGATGAACTGATAGCTGTTGAAGTTAAGGCTTCAGCAACAGTGTCTGAAAAAGATTTTAGAGGATTAAAAAAATTGCAAGCAACTGCGAAACTCAATTGGAATATTGGCATCGTTTTTTACGATGGTGAGAGAGCGTTATCTTTTGGAGAGCAGATGTACGCATTACCGATTAGTTCACTGTGGCAGTCAAGTCAAACAATGACAACAAAAACCAAGTGAGGGAATAACGACGTATGTTGCCACGAATAGAGCGTTTTTTTTGGTTCGATCATCAAATCCGGCAAAAGAACTATCCAAATTCGCCGAAACTGGCCAACCACTTCGATATTAGTGAGCGCACTGCCAAGCGCGATATTCAAGCAATGATCACCACCGTTGGCGCGCCCCTCGAATATAATGCCACCCGCCGTGGCTACCGTTATAGCGATGACAGCTACAGCCTCAGTTGGACACGCTTCTCCCATCAAGAGATGATGGCCATCCTCATTTTGCGCCAACTGCTCACTGGCACCAGTTCAACGCCGTTGAGCAATGAACTCAATGCCCTATGCGAAAAGATGTTTAACAACCTTGAGCAGTGCGGTATCGATCAACACCATCTCGCCAGTTGCTTCTCCGCCAACTGGAATGCTTATATTCCTGTCGATGAAGAGGTGTTCCAACTCCTTGGTGAAGCGCTGCTGACCCGCCATAAAGTTTACTTCAGCTACCATGCTCCCACGCAAAGCAAGGTCACCACCCGTACCGTGCATCCACATCATCTGCAACATTACAACGGTAGTTGGTATCTCCTCGGTTGGTGTCAGGAGCGACAAGCGTGGCGAACTTTCCAAATCTCCCGTATTCACGATCTGCATCTGTGTGGTGAAACTTTTGAATATCAAGATCCCGCGACATGGCAGCATAAAATCGAAGGAGCGTGTGGAATCTTTCAAGATGACCAGCGCCAACTGGTCAAATTGCTGTTCAGCTCTCAACGTGCGCCCTTTGTACTTGAGCAACATTGGTGCGCTGATCAACAGCACCAGTTGTTAGAAGATGGCCGCCTACAACTCACCATACCCGTTGCTGATCATCGCGAAATTATTATGAAAATCCTTCAGCATGGCAGTGAAGTTGAAGTGCTTGAACCCGTTGAACTACGCCAGAAAGTGATCATAGAAATCGATAAAATGACAAAAAAATACCGCTAACTGAAAAAAACTCCGTTGGGGTGACATCTTTTGTCACGGCAGTGTCTTAGACTCTCAAATACAGACACATTGCCAACACAGGAGAGCCACCATGCCACATTGCCAAACCACCAATCGGGCCGCGCCATCAGCCCCATCACCACTCGTGCTCATCAGCCGGCTATTCGAAACCCTCCTCACTCAAGTAATCTGCTTCTTCGATGCCCTAGAACGGTTGATTCTCCCCTATGCCATTCTTGTCACCATCGGAAGTATCGGTTGGAGCATCCACCATTACGGTGTCATCAGTGGCACGATGTTCGGAATCCCCCTCGGCATGGTGATGGCTCTCGTCCACGGTCTCGCCATAGTCATCATTATGTTTGTCGTCGGCCTGCTGCTGTGGCTGGCACTTATCCCAATCTACCTTATCGCTAGCAGTTGTCACTGGCAGTTACCCACAGTATTAGAGCAAAATCCAACCGTCGAATACTGGATGAAACGCTGGTCACGCCGTTCAAGGCGGCAAGAGCCGCCATTGTCGCAATCAACCACCAAGCAACTAGCAGGGTTGATGATAGGCGTGTTGCTCGGTTGTTGGTTGGTGGATTGAAACGATTAAGGTGAAATAGAAGAGATAAATAGCTAAAACTTGATTGGCATCAAAAAAATTGAAAACATAGATCGACAGAGTCTGTCTCCTTGATTAACGTAGCCATATTCGAATTTTACAGTAACTAAGATAGTATATGAAGGAGTTCAAAATGGATGACAATAAAACCGCAATAAAGATTGCAATACTGATGCGTGAAGAGACCGCATTGCGCTGTACTGGAAAGGGTTGTTTAAACGCTTTTTTTGCTAAAAAAGAGGGTTTCGAAATTTATGCTGATCGCGAGGTTGAACTCTGCGGTTTTTTCAATAGTGGCGGCGAACTCGATTATAAGCTGAGTAAAATGAAGGAAGCTGGTGTTCAGGTGATCCATGTTTCCACCTGTATGCGCGGCAAGTATCCTGGTTATGCTGAGTTGGTCAATAAAATCAGCAAAGATTTTGATGTGATTGGCTATTCTCATGGCCCCGCTGAGGGGAAAACAACGCAGACGGTCAATGTCACGGGTAAGTATTTATAGACNNGACTTCGACATACAACATGTATGCCTTCACCCTTGAACAACCACTACGCCTTGGGGGACGAAATTTTTGCTTAGCCATCTAATTCGTTTTTGCGAGACCATCATTTATAGACTCTCGTTATGAACAGCGCTCCTACGGTTTCCGTGTTCCGTAGGAGCGATTCTTCATGACTGTCCCACGCTACCTTTTTTCTCTTTGCACCGGCAAACGCGGCACTTCCCTGCACATTTACAGGCTTTGTTGTGATGCACTTCTGTTTCCTCATCAATAATTGTTAATTCCCGAGCAGCTAAATCCAAAAAAATAGGTGTAATAGCGTTGGTCATTGTGTCTCCTTAACTAATCGTAGTAGTAAATGGTTTTTGGTTGATTCATTAGCCATGTTGCAGTGCCCCACCTGTTAACAATTGCAGTGAGTTGCTCCGTTGGCTACGCAAAAGGTTGGCAACGCGTTGGTGCTGGTGGTGATAGAGGTCGGCAAGGGCATGACTGCGCCGGCCATGACCATAAATTTTCCATAACCGTTGCGCAGTGGCTTTGAGCGGTGTCCGCCCCATGAAAGCCCTGACATCCTTTAAGGGATAGCCAAGAAACAGACCGATCTCATGCGGGAACTCCTCATCAACAAAGTGGCTGGTCAGGTCTTCGAGAGTTGTCGCGATATGGTGTGGATTGCGATAGTGCAATGACTGTAAAAACGTGCGAGCACTACGGCTATTTAGTCGGCGTTGTAAGAGTGTTGGCGAGTAGATCAGCAGTAAAATGCCGCTCTCATCGCAGCGCATGGTGGCGGCAACGATTGATGAATTTTCTAACAGTTGTTTCCCGTAGCGTTGCCACAGTTGATATATATTGCGGCCACAGGGGTACTGACGATTACGAATTCGCAGTAAGTTCGCCGGTTTCACCCCAGCGAGAACTTCCGCTGTGCCGAGGGTTAAAAAGGCAGCCAAGCAGTGTCGCGGTTCAGGATAGTGACCTGCAACCTCTCTCCATGAGGTTCGTTGGCACAGTTGGTTTGCATTTTTGCCGTGTGGCGATTCTTCGCATGGGCAGAGTAGCGGTAATGGTGTTGACATCGAACCTCCAGTTAAACCTATTTGATGAATTTGATTTTTATTATCAATTGAGCGATGTGCTGAGACATCAGCAAGCTATGTACTGGCGGTAACAAACTGCCGACCAACTTTCTATATTTTGCCCAGACTTTCTTGCTGCGCCTTAATGATATTGAAAACGATTATCAATATAAAGAAAGGCCGCGAGATATGCAACAGGTTTGTGTGAATAGTTGCGCTATACAATGACCTTTAAAAATATTGGTAACCGTATCACTTTAAAATACATCAAGTTTTATGTCGTAAAATCGGTAGGTTAACTGTTGTTGGTATGGCTTTGTTTAATGGGGGTTCGGCAGGGAAGTGCATAGCTGATTTATACACCTGCTTACCCGAGTCATCGATTCGTCACGAGTGAGTTTTAAAATAAAAACGCTATAAAACAGTCAGTTATCTAAAAATAAATTTCTTTTTTTAAGTCTGGCACGTCTCTCGCTATATAGCTAAGGCAAGAGACAAACAAAACAGACAACAAAATGAACGCAACAAACAATCATAAAACTGGAGGACATCATGAAATCACTTATTAAAAACATCGCCCTAAGCACATTGGTTACACTTTTAGCTGTATCACCAGCATTCGCAGCAGAGCAAGCGGGTAACAGTGGCTTACTTTCTTGGTTGTTTCTTGGTTTCTGTGGTTTGGTTGTTGTCGGTCAATTGATTCCAGCGTGTGTCATGGCAATAGGTATTGCAAAAGGGGTCTTCAGCCCTGCTGATGCGAACCAACAAGCCTAAATTTAAAATCGTAGTTAAAAACAAAAATAATTCACTTACACCACTTGGAAGGAACACACCATGAAAGCACTTAAAAATATCGTCCTCACTGCAC
>MAXR01000279.1 GCA_001751155.1 Desulfuromonadales bacterium C00003068
CCACTCAACAAACGATGAGATTTCAAGAAGATGGCTACGTCTGCGATGAACTGGTTTGTCTCGATGTCTATAAAGCTCCATTCTATGATACCGACGGTAAACTGATTGGCACCATCGGTTCTGCGCGCATCATCACCAGAGAAAAACAGCTAGAGCAAGAAGCTATACACCTAGCTCGCCTTTATCGCATCCTCTCCGATGTCAATCAAATGATTGTCCACAAGCCTCAGCCACGAGAGTTATTTCAGTTTGTTTGCGACACACTACTGGCAGATAACACCTTTAGTATGGCGTGGATCGGAACCAAAAACAATGATGGCAGCTATTCACCAGTCGCTTCATCGGGTATTGAACTTGATGAACTCAGACACACGCAACGCTCCAATTATCCAGCGATCAGCAACACCCAAATCATTACAAATATATGCACTGAAACCAACTCACAACACCTCTGCATTGCCGATAAAAACCTCTACCAACACCACCCCTTTAACGCCATCGGCGCGTATCCAATTCAACCCACGAACAGTGATCCAATCCTATTAGTGCTCTATACGAACGATAGTGACCTCCTTACCCACAAAGACGAAAAACGTCTGTTAGGTGAATTAGTTGAAGATATTGCCTTTGCTTTAAATGTCGCTGAACAGGATCGCACACAAGCCCTCAACTTACAGCAACTTGAGCTGGCAGCGACGGTATTTAAAAACAGCACTGAGGGAATTATTGTCACCGATGCCAATGAAAAAATCATCTCCGTCAATCGAGCTTTCAGCGAAATAACGGGTTATTCTGCTGAAAGCGCAATTGGACAAACACCTCGATTACTCAAATCGAACCGCCATGATCTAGATTTCTATCAAACCATGTGGAACAGCCTTGAAAAAAACAACCAATGGCAAGGAGAAGTCTTTAATCGCCGCCAGGATGGACAAATCTACCCTGGGCGACTCTCCATCAGTGCGGTACTGGACGAAAATAATCATGTAACCAATTACATCGCTGTGTTTAGTGACATCAGCCAAATCAAAGAATCTGAGCGTCAGGTGGATTACCTTGAGTGGCACGATCCACTCACGGATCTCCCCAATCGGCGCTCATTATGTAACCACCTCACTTCAGCGGTTGAACGCGCTCGTCGCAACAAAAAAGAGCTAACATTGCTGTGCCTCGACTTAGATCATTTTAAAGATATCAATGATAGTTTTGGCCACCTCAGTGGTGATGCCCTACTACGGCGCATTGGCAATCTGCTGCAAAAAAGGTTACGCAGCACTGATATGGTGGCCCGACTTGGTGGCGATGAATTTATTTTATTGCTAGAAGATTTAGAGCACCGAGATCAAGCACCCCTTATCGCCCAAGAGATTCTTGACCTGATTCAACAACCTTTTACCCTCGACACTGGAATTGAAGTTCAGGTGAGCGCCAGCATCGGCATCGCCCTATTCCCTGATCACGGTGACGAGGCGATGGACCTGCTACAAAAAGTAGATGCCGCCCTCTATCAAGCCAAGCAGCGCGGTCGTGCCCAATTCGCCTATTACAATGAGGAGATGACAGCTAAAGCGCACGCGCGTCTGCAACTCAGCGCCCATTTACGCCACGCTTTAGCGAAGGAAGAATTTGAGGTGTACTATCAACCTCAGGTCGATCTAAACACGGGTAAAATTATCGGCGCAGAAGCCCTGCTTCGCTGGGACAACCCCGAACTTGGCCGCATTTCACCCGTACGTTTTATCCCCCTAGCGGAAGAGCTTGGCTGCATTGCGCCCATCGGCGAATGGGTGCTACAACACGTTTGCACTCAGGGCAAAGCATGGCTCGATGCGGGGCAACAACCCATCACCTTAGCGGTTAACCTTTCACCACTACAATTTTATCAGGACAATATCGTCGAAACTGTTCAGTCAATCCTAACGAAGACTGGCTATCCTGCTCAATGGTTAGAACTTGAGGTAACGGAATCGGCGCTGATGCACAAAGAGCAACAGACGATTGAACGCCTTCATCAACTGCACGATCTCGGCATTCGTCTCGCATTGGATGATTTTGGCACCGGTTACTCCTCGCTGTCGTACCTTAAATATTTCCCCCTTCATCAGCTCAAAATAGATAAATCGTTTGTCGATGATCTGCCACATGGCGTCAACGATTGTAAAATGGTGACCGCCATTATTCAGATGGGCCGCGGACTAGGATTTAATCTACTTGCTGAAGGAGTTGAAAATGAAGAGCAGTTGCTTTGTTTAAAAGAGCTGGGCTGCGATCAATATCAGGGATACCACTTCAGCCAACCCGTTCCGGCCGCTGACTTTTTTGCCCTACAATCCTTACACTCATAACAAACACTAAATATTATTTTTCATACACGGCCACCACTATGAATCAATAGTAGCCTGTTTAGCCAGTTGCCAAAATGCACGCACGTTAGGCAACTGCAACGCCTTACGCTGGCAACACAAACCCACCACATAAGGGTCGAGCTGCGGCGCATGTTCAATCAGCCGCACCTTAGCTCGAAACGGGCTGCGCTCCCAGACCAAACGGGGAACCACACCAATGCCGCCACCCATGGCAATCAAAGCAATCAACGCTTCGTTGCCCGATACCTCGGAGCTGATATTGGCACGCACCCGATTTTGTTTAAGCCACGAATCAATGCGCTCACGCGATAAGCCGTGTTGTGG
>MAXR01000280.1:0-1239 GCA_001751155.1 Desulfuromonadales bacterium C00003068
GAATTGCGGGCATGGATGATGAAATTACTATTCTCGCCAGTTTGGCGAAGCCACAGGCCATCGCGCGAAATCGACAGTTGGTTGCCGCCTTTGCCTGTATACTCCGCACGGATTTCGCTGGTTTTTCGAATGGTCGCCGTAAGGATCGGATTCCACGCAGTAATCATTATAAGGCCAATAAGTACGGTCACGGCCGTCGGGGCCAATAGCATTTTCAAAGCCGATATACCAGAAGCGCGGACAATCACTAGCTCGCTTGATCGGGACATGCCAAGGAAAGTAAACATGCTTCCCAGCAGCACGACTAACGGAAATGTAATGGACATAGACTCAGGCAAGGTTACGGAAATTAGTTGGATATAAACTTTGGCCTCGACCCCGAGTTCAGAGAAAAACCGCATCACTTCCGTAGCTACGATCAACAGTAACAGCGCAAACAGTGCAAGCTGGACACGTAGGACATTGTAAAAGAATTTCCGCGCGATGTAGTAATATAACGTCATATCACGTCCTCGCCGGAAGTTTGTATAGCGTCCGCCTGACGCGATTTTTCGTCAAAACCAACATCGCTAGAAATAGACACAGTATTGGCGGGAAATAGGAAAACAAGAACATACTGGGATTGGCAATAACCCAGGTTTTGATCATCAATGTCATTCCAACGATGAACACACCGGAGCCACCGGTCAGCGCGATCCGAAACCCGAGGCCGGTGCGTTTATAGCCNNGGTGCGTTTATAGCTGGCCGTCATCAGCATCGCGAATGCATATATTGGCAGAACCAGTCCAAGCAAGGGCAACGCCAGCTTTTGGTGCGCCTCTGCGAGGTAGGCCGCTGCACTATATGTGCCGCCGTTTGCAATGATTTCTTCAGGGTTAAGTAGTTCGGATACGAAGTATTCCAACGGTAGAATGTTGCGACTTCGGGTTTCTCCCAAAACACTGGTAAGATCGAAAATGAACTGGTCAAACTCGATGATATTCAGGTTCTTCTCTAACGCGGAATATCGCTGCATGGTACCTTGATACATAACCAGCCTAAGTTCACCTTCGTCCTGAAGTAGCAACGCTTGCTTGGCCGAATAGGTGACAGGGTTGCTCGCGTCACGTTGATCATTCAGAAAAAGTCCACTAATTTCACCTGCTTTACTGGATTCTTTAATGTAAATTGTAACGCCTGCACTTGGATGTATGAACTGTTTTTCGCGAAGCAGCGATCCAATAAAATCCTGCCTAACC
>MAXR01000280.1:1285-1527 GCA_001751155.1 Desulfuromonadales bacterium C00003068
GCCAACAGCCACGGTTGCGCGAATAATTCGCGTGGGTGAAAGCCCTGAGGACAAAATCACCACCATTTCGGATTCGCCAAAAAGCTTGTTCACCGTGAACAGTGTAGAAACGAAAACCGCAACGGGCAGCACAACGATAAGAACGTTGGGCAGGATCAGTGTCGCGAACTCCAGAAAAATAAAACCGGAGTGCCCATTGTCGATGATGATTTCCATCAGCGGCAGGGTCTGCGCAAGCCAAA
>MAXR01000280.1:1567-1861 GCA_001751155.1 Desulfuromonadales bacterium C00003068
AACCCGAACGGCCCAAGCTGTGTTATAAACAAATATCGATCAAGCCGGTTCACGGATTCGGTCTACCCTTAAAGTTTGGCGCAGTTTACCTAATCCGGCCTATTTCGTCACCCCCAACTGGTCAAGTCGGTGTTATCGCGATAGGACTATAGGCAGCAAGATTCTGCCAGTTTTTAAGGAACATGAAATGACCACTCCTATCAGCATTAATTTCGTCGAATCCGATATCGACGTTATCGCCACCCTTGCCGGCAAACTCGCCGTTCTGGTCAGCCCCGATGGTAAGATCGACAC
>MAXR01000280.1:1883-2121 GCA_001751155.1 Desulfuromonadales bacterium C00003068
GGTGTTGCGTTGGCGTATCCTGCGGGAATGGCGTGCGAAGGTGTTATGGTTGTGAAACTACCCAAGCGCCCCTCGGTTGCTGAAGCACGCAAAGCGGGTGCTACCGTGGCTGTATACAAAGGCACAGGTACGTTGACGGTACTGGCGGCTAGCAACCCGAAAGCAGCGGACATTTCTTACGGTCTGGCGCTGCGGGCCTATGCGTTTATAGCACATAAAACCACCGAGACGGGCGAAA
>MAXR01000280.1:2203-2440 GCA_001751155.1 Desulfuromonadales bacterium C00003068
GTCCAACATATTGACCACGAATGATTTCGCAGCGCGTCTGGCCGCGATGCAGGAAATCGGTCTGGACGTTGAAATTCTGGAAGAAGACGAACTGGCCAAGCTGGGCATGCGTACACTTCTGGCCGTCGGGCAGGGGTCTACCAGCCCCTCCAAGGTTGTCGTGATGCGCTGGAACGGTGGCGGTGACGAAGCACCGTTCGCGCTGGTTGGCAAGGGCGTTGTGTTTGACTCGGGCGG
>MAXR01000281.1 GCA_001751155.1 Desulfuromonadales bacterium C00003068
ATTGTCTGGTGTGATTCCACGGTGTTACGCTAGTAATCTGTGTTTGATGACGATTTCTCTTTGTCAAGATAATCTCCAGACCCGACAGGACGTTGTCGCCTGTGTGGTTGCTGAACCTTCAGAGGTGAGGTGCTGCGCACGCTGATCTTGCTGGCCGATGGCGCGGCGTATTTGTCAGCATGAGTTATTCTCCGCTTCACAAAGGGAAATAACTTTGCTAAAGTTGACGCTAACTTTATTGAAACTATACATTAGACGGGGTGGTTGTGGAATCTTTTTCAGGTGCTAAACCAGTGAAAATTCTGTTTGTTGATGATGAGCCAAACGTTTTACGCTCGTTGCGTCGATTGTTTATGGACGAAGATCGTTATGAATTGCTGATCGCCGAATCTGGTGCCGCAGGACTCGAAATTATGGAGCAGGAGGCTGGCTCTGTATGCGTGGTGGTTTCCGACTACCGGATGCCGGGTATGAATGGGGTGGAGTTTCTCAGTCAGGTCAATGAGCGCTGGCCTAAGACCATCCGCATCGTCCTTTCCGGCTATGCCGATACCGCCTCGGTGGTTGAAGCGATCAATATTGGCCACATCTATAAATTTATCCCCAAGCCGTGGAACGATGATGAACTACAGGTCAATATCGCCAATGCGGTCGATACCTGTATCCTGAATCAGCAGAATGATAAACTGGCGGAGGAATTAGCGCAACGTAATCGGCAGTTGCAGGATGTCAACGCGAATCTGGAAACGCTGGTTCATGAACGTACTGCGGATTTAGAGCTGCGCACCAAAGTGCTACAGGTGGCTCAGGATATTCTCGATTGTGTTCCGGTCGCGGTGATTGGCATCGATTCTGATGGCTATATTGTTCAGGTGAATGATTATGCCAACAAGATTGTCTCTCAACACGGTTCATTGCTTGGTGAACTGGCGTCAGTTCAATTTGAACCTGGACTGCTGGCCTTTCTGGAACAGGTCAAGCTGGTGGGCGAAGTGACGGACAACGTCAACTATAATAAACTGCCATGGCTGGCAATGGGACAATACCTGAATAATAATCCACAGCAGGGGATTGTGCTGACACTGATCCCAATGGGTGGGGGTTAATCCGTATGAGCATGAGTTTTAGCGAAAATATTCAGCTGGATAATCGGTCGATTGTGGCGTCGGTGAAATGTGAGATCTGTTTCGCTGCTGTGGCTAACGATGTGCTGCAGTTGATGAATAGCGGCAGTGGTGATGCCCGTCGTCTGGGCGCGCTTATCACCAGTGATCAATCCCTGACGGCACGCGTGTTGAAGCTGGCGAATTCACCCTTCTATGGTTTTCCGCGAAAAATTAATACCGTCCGCGATGCGGTGGTCGTGTTGGGCGATAAAGCACTGCGCAATATGGTTCTGGCCATGGCGGTTAAGGGGTTATCTGCGAACCAGGGACCCGTGGAGCGAGGCCTGTGGGAAGAATCTGCTGCGTTTGCCATTGCTGCTCGGTTTATTGCCACTAAAATTGATCTCATCCACCCTGAAGAGGCTTTTATGGCTGGCTTGATGAGTAATATCGGTGAAACTGTCTGTAATCTGGATACGCCCAAGCTCTATCGTCGTATTTTGACAGAAACTAAAACCAGCGACCTGCGCCAGCAGGGTTCAGCAGCCCTGTTGCCATACCCTTTTACCCAGCTGGGGGCGGCCATTCTATATGATTGGAATTTTTCACCGATGCTTGTTGCCAGCACTTTTTATGCTGAAACGGCTGAATTAACCGGAGATCGCGACGACGAATCATTTATGTTGTGTTGCGTGGTGCGTCTCGCCCGTCAACTGTGTAAAAGCCTGGGCTTAGGCCGCTACCCCGAACAGCCTGCGCTGCTCTCGGCAGAGGCGTCAGCGGTGGTGTTGGGTTTCGATGGTGAGGCTGTAAATGCGTTACGCAGTGAGTTTGCCGATGTTTTCGCTGAGACAGCTGCTGGTTTGATTAACTCTTAAGGTGGCCCCGCCCTAGCTATCACCGAATGTTGTCGCTATCTGATCAAATTGGTCGTGGATACGTGCGAAGCAACTCAGTATCTGTGGGTCAAAATGTTCTGGTCTTGTAAAATTATCACCCTTAAGAATTATTTTTACTGCTTCGGCATGGCTAAACGCCGGTTTATAGGGGCGTATGCTGATCAGGGCATCATAAACATCGGCAATACTCATCAGTCTGGCAGACAAGGGGATATTGTCGCCCTCAAGACCGTGCGGATAACCGCTGCCATCCCATTTTTCATGGTGGTATTCAGCAATTTCCATAGCCAGGTGTAGCAATTCATTGCTACCAACAATCTCTTCTGTGCGACGGATAGTATCAGCGCCACAGCTGGTATGGGTTTGCATAATGGTCGTCTCTTCAGCCGTTAAACGGCTAGGTTTTAGTAGTATTTCATCGGGAATCGCCACCTTGCCAATATCATGCAGGGGCGCAGCTCGGTAAAGCATTTCAATCGTCTGTTCAGATAAAATATCTGGCATCTGCGCTGACATCGCTCGTGCCAATATTTGAACATATGATTTAGTTCTCTGGATATGAGCCCCTGTTTCAGGGTCACGATGTTCGGCCATTATCGCCATACTGGCAATAATACCCTCTTGGGCATGCAGTAATTGCTCTGTTTTTTTTGTCACCAGATCTTCGAGATGATCGCTATATTGTTTAAGCTTCAACTGGGTACGTACCCGCGCCCTGACAATCGCCGGATTAAATGGCTTGGTGATATAATCTTCCGCCCCCAGACCAAGTCCCTTTTCCTGATCAGCAATGTCAGTTAACGCTGTCAGAAATATGATGCGGATACCCCGTGTTCTTTCACACTCTTTTATGCGGCGGCATACCTCATAACCATCCATCTCAGGCATCATTACATCTAGCAGAATAAGGTCCGGCAGATCATCATACTCAAACAATTTCAAGGCCATATCGCCATCGATGGCGACGCGCAGATCATATTCATCACCCAGAGTTGCAATGAGTGTATCGATATTGAGCTCATTATCATCAACAATGAGTATCTGCTTTTTCTGATTATAGTCCATTTTTCAACGATTCTTTCCGGCGTCAGCCATCTATTCATGAATGTCAGCATGCTTTGACACAGCTAAAACATCAATCTCTCAACTTCTTCACTAATTCCAATGCTTCATTGTAACGATATCGATCTATCAAATCCTGCAAGTGAATAATTTCAGTAGATAATTCGCTCGGCCAGTTTGTTTCCCGTAGCTGGGTTACCAATTTCTTGCACACCTGAGCCTGGAGGTTCTCTAACGCAGGGGCAAGGCACGTCAAGATCTCCTGCAATTGTTCCGCGTTTCCCACAATTTTAGCCGCAGCATCACTAACAATTTTGTCATCTAACATTGGCAGGGCGGCACAGGCTAACAATAACGGATTAAACAGTTGCAGCATCATGTTCATCGCCTCAGGTTTCGCATTCTCCCGCAACTGCGATTCCAGCTGAGCAGCAGCAGCTTGTAATTCAATCGCTCCGAGGGTTCCTGCCGCCCCCTTCAGGCTATGAATGTGCAGAGCAGCCTGTTGCTGTTGACCGGCAGCTAATTCCTGACGCAACAAGGTTTCTGTTTCAGCAAAGTGGGCAACAAAGCTGCGCAATAAACGGTAATATCGCTGGTGATCACCATCAGCGTAACGCAAACCAAGGGTCATATCGACTCCTGGCAGAGTTGTCGGCAACGGTACCTCCGTCGACGGCGATTCGTCGGTTAGTGTCACCTGCTTATGTTGTGGCAACCAACGTTTAAGTTCGCTATACAGCTCTGCCGGAGCAACGGGCTTGTTAATATGGGCGTTCATGCCGGAATTGATGCTTTTTTGACGATCTTGTTCAAAAGCATTGGCCGTCATGGCGATAATGGGCAACTGCTGTATATCGGCACTCCCCAGTTTTCGGATAGCTCTAGCCGCCGCGTGACCATCCATCACCGGCATTTGAATATCCATCAACACTAAATCGTAAGCGTTGTTTTTTACCATCTCCACAGCTACGGCACCGTTAATCGCTTCCGCAACCGTTATACCTACTTTTTCCAATAATTC
The DNA here is from genome assembly GCA_001751155.1 of Desulfuromonadales bacterium C00003068. Classification (GTDB taxonomy): domain Bacteria; phylum Desulfobacterota; class Desulfuromonadia; order Desulfuromonadales; family Desulfuromonadaceae; genus Desulfuromonas. The sequence goes on from MAXR01000281.1 coordinate 4,092, forward strand.
TCTGGCTACCTGCCGATTAAGTGCATGATCTTCGACCAGCAACACGGTAATGTTTTCCCATCCCATAGACTGGTTTGTAGTAGTGGTAGTAGTGGTAGTAGTACAATTAAAGACCTGCATAATGGTATCAAAAAGGGGTGAAGGCTGGATGGGCTTAGTCACAATAGCGCCTATCCCAGCATCAAGAGCCCGAACTTTCAACTGTTGTTGTTGACGGACGGTCATCATTAAAATTTGCAGGGCTGATGAGGGATGCTGCTGCGTTAAACGCTGGGCAAGTTCCAGTCCCGACATCTCCGGCATAACAGTATCAAGTATAATTAAGCGGAAGGGATCGTTGTTTTCCTCTGCTTTTGTTACGGCAATTAACGCTTGCTTGCCGGAGCTTGCCAGCTCAACCCTGAAATGCATATGGTTAAGTATCTCTTCAAGAATCCGCTGGCCAATGTGGTTATCGTCAACCACCAAAACATGCATCCCCTGAAGTTCGTTGGTCGTTAGCAGCGCATGGTCACCTTTCTCTTCGGCAACTAGCACCTCAAAAGGGAGAGCGAAGCGGAATGTACTACCCTCACCGATGGTGCTTTCAGCAGTTAGCTCGCTTCCCATCAACCGGCACAGTTGTCGGCTGATGGTTAATCCCAGACCGGTTCCCCCCTGTTGGCGGGTGCTGGAACTGTCAGCCTGAGTAAAGGGATGAAACATCTGTTCCTGTTGCCCAGCTTCAATGCCGATGCCGCTGTCGTTGACGCTGAATTCAAGGGTAACTTCATCTTTACTATACTGAATCACCTTGACGGCCAGAATGATATCTCCGCTCTGGGTAAATTTAATGGCGTTGCCAAGCAAATTGTTTAAAACCTGCTCCAAACGCTGCGAATCGCCTATGAGCAACCGTGGAACGGCACGATCAATATCGACATGTAATTCAACCTGCCGTTCATCAATATTATAGGTGTGTAGATTAATTACGTTACGAAATAGTTGTTCCGGTTCAAAGGGGGTGAGGTTGAGGGTCAACTGGTGACCCGATTCCAGTTTAGAGGAATCCAGTATATCATTGATAAGGGCAAGCAACTGACGTGATGAGTTGTCTATTTTTTGTAGGTACTCCTGCTGGGTTCCGTTCAGTTCTGTATCAAGCAGCAGGTTGCTCATGCCAATCACCACATTCATCGGGGTTCGCAGTTCATGACTCATGTTGGCTAAAAATTGCCCCTTAATCTGCGCCGTTTCTTCAGCGACAACACGGGCACGTTCCCGTTTGTCAGCGTTTATAACCAGGGCGGCAGCAGAGGAAAATCCTGCAACCATTTCTTTATCTTTGTTGCTGAAACCACCTGGCTTGTTGGCTAACGTGATTAAACCATAAATTTGTTCCCCTTTGGTTACCGGCATGATCAGCAACGCGGTGATAACAGGTTTACCATCGACCCGTGGCATGTTCTCGATTGAGCGGCACTGTTCTTCATCCAGAATAAGAACCTGTCTTTGCTGTAAAACCTTTGCCATCAATGCGTCATATTCAGCTGCCAACATCATTAATGCGTCATTTATTGATGCTGCCAGCGTATGATCAACGGCGTATTTATCGTTTATGGGAGCAAATATTATTTTGGTCATGGGGGTCAACTGTATTGCCCCGCCAGCGTCGATTTCACAGCTTCTATAGCGGCCAGCCTTGCCTCCGGTGAAATGCAATAGTTGCTGAATCAGTAGTTCGAGGGCGGGCTGTAGTGTGCCGTTGCGCAGGTAAAAATCACTTATTTCGCCAATAGAACTGCGCTGACGTTCCGTTTGTTGCAAAGCTTTATAGGCTTGATCCAACTCTGCGGTTTTAATTGCCACCTCAACGCTCAGCGCCTGCTGCCAATCGGCTAACCGCTCCACCATGCTATTGAATACATCGGCCAAATTACTCTCTTCGATAGAACCTCGAGCCACCGCCCGAGCGGTAAAATCGCCTTCTCGAATGCGATCCGCGGTGCTACTTAACTGTTTAAACGGTTGTGTCAGTTGTCTGGCAATAATAAATACCCCCAGCAACACCAACATAAGGCTGATTAAGCCGATCGCAATTGCCCCGTATACGCGATCCATCAACAACTGCAGGGCTTCGGAGCGATCCTGCTTAACCACCAGTCCCCACTGGTATTCACTGTTTATTTTTATACTGCGACTGGCAGCCATTACGCTTTCACCACGATAATCGACACTCTTAGCTATCAGCATATTGTTACCGGCGGCTGCCATAAGTGCCGGATGAGCGGTAATCTTAGTTTGGTGGACTATCCCTTGTGTACCGCTTTGGAGGGGGAATTTAAGGTGGGACAATAGAACGCTGCGCTGGTCCACTAATACGAGCTCGCCAGTTTGACCCAACCCCGGAACACTATGAAGAAGTGGTTGTAAAAAATCAGCGAGCCTATATGTAGCGATCAACACCCCAACAGGGTTGCCTGTTTTAGGGTCTGCCACGGCCAAGGTGAAAACAACAGTACAATCAACATGTTTCTGGCTGTGATTTATTTCAACTGCGATAACTCGCGGTTTAGCCAGTGCTGGCGATAAAGTCTTTTCTTCAATGGTACCGCTCTCAGTGATAGGGCCTGATGTCGCGACAATTCTTCCCGTTGCGGCGTTCGCAAAAACAATATTATTAACATGGCTACTGTTCGCCACAAAAAACTGGAGTTGCTGAGACAGCTCGA
>MAXR01000282.1 GCA_001751155.1 Desulfuromonadales bacterium C00003068
AGTATCGGGAATCACCATTGGCTTTGGTGCGGTGTTGCTCGGTATAACGGTTGATTTTACCCTGCATGTGTATTTTTCATTACGCCACAGCGGTCAGCCGCAACAACAATTACGCCGCTTAACGCCGCCGTTGATCGGTGGGGCGTTAACCAGTTTTTTGGCGTTTAGTGTGTTACTGACATCGTCGTTACCTGGTCAGCGCCAATTGGCGGTGTTTTCCATGACGGCGATTGTTCTAGCAACGTTGTTGGCCTTGATTGTTATGCCGCATCTTTGTGGCCGTAGTCATAAACGGCAAGATCATGGTGGTGATGATGCAACGCGCTTACCGCAACAGGGCAAGATTACTGTTGTCATTTGGTGTGTGGTGATGCTGATGTGTGCCGTGGCTGCACCACAGCTCCAGTTTGACGGTGATATGCGTAGTTTGAGTGTTTCGACTCCGGCATTACGTGCCGGCGAGCAACAATTACAGCAGGTTTGGGGCAATATGCGCAGCAGCGCGTTGCTGTTTGCTCGTGGTGAAACTCTTGATGACGCGTTAGCGGTAAACGATGAGATCTACCGCTTGGTGGCCGAACAACGAAGTGTTGCGGAACCAGAAACGCCGCCGCACCTTGTCAGTTTGGCCAGTATTTTGCCGTCGGCACAACAGCAGCAACACAGTCGCGAACTGTGGAACGATTTTTGGCAAAAGCACCAGCCCGTTGTTGTCGAACGATTACAGCAGGAAGGCACAGAGATCGGTTTTTCATCTTCTGCATTTAAGCCTTTTATCTCTTGGCTCAATCAACCAATAGTTGGCGTTGATCTTGACTTTTGGCAGCGAGCTGGCTTTGCCGATGCCATAAGCGGCTTGATCATTGATGACGAATCAATGTCGTCCAAAAAGGGTAGCGGGGTAGCATTAATCTCATTGATTGATGAGGCTGAATTGACGCCGCAGCTGCAACAACAGTTGGCTGATGTTGCCGATACCATTGTGATTGCTCAGGGGATTTTTCGTCAGCAATTGAGTCAGGCGTTAGCGCAAGATTTTATCCGTTTTATCGTTATGGCCTTAGTGGTTGTGGTGCTGGTGTTGCTCGTCTGGTATCGGCGTATTTCGTCGGTGCTGCTAGCGTTGTTGCCTGTCGGTAGCGGCATGCTATTTATGTTTGGCGCAATGGGCTGGTTTGGGTTAAGTTTTAACCTCTTTAATGTTATTGCTGCGATTTTAATTATTGGCTTGGGGGTTGATTACGGCATCTTTATGCTCAGTCGTTGCGATGGCAGTGGCTGTCAACAATCTGAACATGCGGTGTTGGTGTCAGCGTTAACCACCTTGGCCGGTTTTGGCTCGTTGGTATTGGCGCAACACCCTGCTATGCACTCCATTGGGGTGACGGTACTGTTTGGTATTAGTGCTGCGGTGCTAACGGCGTTGTACGTTGTACCAGCCTTTTACCAACGTTTGCAGCCTATGCAAGGTCGTGGTGAGATATGATGAGATGTGAATGGCCATGGAGGTCGAAATGGCGATGGCTTAAGCTGTCGATGGTGTTGGTCGCTAGCGTGCTGCTGTTTGGTTGTGCTAGCCACCCATTTGAGCGTCATCAGCCACAACAAATGCCGGCGTTGACGGCAGAGCAATTAGTTGATAATTGGTGGTTAGAAGCTGGCCGCCGTTATTTATGCCGCCATAGTGGCTTGCTTGAAGTGTTTATGCGCAAGGTGGCCCTTGAGGGGGTGGTGAAGATTGATACCACCAAGCAAACGGCCCGCCTCGTTGCGATGGACACCATGGGCGTTAAGTTGTTTGATCTCTTTGTCACCAAGCAGAGCCACCAACTGAACTATTTATTGCCGGTATTGGAGGAACATCCACAACTACCAAAAATGGTGGCCCAAAGTCTACGCGCCATCTTTTTACAACCCAATCCATCTGCTCAAGATCGGTTGATTCGGCGTGAGCGTCGTAGTGTGTTGAAGTCGGATGATGGTGGTTCCTTTGAATTTATCGGCATGCCGGTACGCTTAAATCGAAAAATAGTGGATTCAAAGACGAACAGTTGGAACGTGGAATATAATCAGTATCTCGATCAAGAGGGGCTGTGGGCGCCAACGGGTATTGTATTAAATGATGATAGCGGTTTTCGACTAACCTTATGGATTCAAGAGATAAGAGAGTTGCAATGAGTCAGATACGAAATGCTCTGCTAGAGTGCCAAACCTCTGCCGCGACGCTGCTAGAGGATGTGGTCTGCCAACGCTATTGTTTACCTGCTGATTTTGTCGGTTTTGACGGTCATTTTCCCGATTATCCGATTGTGCCCGCTGTGGTGCAAATTTTGATGGCCCAAATTGTTGCTGAACAGCATCTCGGTACACAACTGTCGATTCGGGCCATTGATCGTTCTAAGTTTCACCGTCAACTTAAGCCCCTCGATCTGATTGATACCTATTGCCAGCCGAAAGAGGTGCGTGGTAAGGCGGTGATCGACTGTCAACTCAAGGTTGATGATGAGGTGGTCGCGGCATTTTGGCTGGTGTTGAATGGGGAGAATCAAGGATGAAAAAGCGCTGGTTTCCAAAGGTAGATAACGCGCCAGAACCTTTGAGCTTCACCGTTGAACGCCAAGTTCGTTTTGAAGAGGTCGATGCCATCGGTATTGTTTGGCATGGTCGCTATCCGAGCTATTTTGAAGATGCCCGTACCGCGTTAAGTGCTCAGTATGGTCTTGGCTATATGGATTTCCATGCTAAAGGGGTGATCGCACCGATTAAACAGATGCATATTGATTACCGTTTACCATTACGCTTCGAAGACAGTTTTACCATTGAGGGACGCTGGCATTGGAGTGAAGCGGCTCGGCTTAATTTTGAATTTATTTTACGCAATCAACAGCAGCAGATTGTGACAACAGGTTACTCGGTACAGATGATGTTAGACCATGATTCGAATATTTTGGTGGTTCCACCCACCTTTTATCAGCAATTTCTCCAACGCTGGAAGGAGGGCAAGCTGTGATAAATCGATCCGTACATATTACCGACTACGCTTTAGTCACCGGTTTAGGTTGTGATGTTAAAACGGTATGGTCGCGTCTGCTCGCTGGTGAAAGTGCGATTCGACCCATTGATCATTTTAATACCAGCAATTATCTCGCCAACAGCGCAGCATTGGTGGCTGGGTTACCCTGTGTGTCCGGTGAATCTCGACTGTATCCGATGCTCAAGCAGC
>MAXR01000283.1 GCA_001751155.1 Desulfuromonadales bacterium C00003068
GGCTATGAATGGTTGATCAGTCTACGTTACCTCAGGGCGAAACGTAAGCAGACCTTTATCTCAGTGATCTCGTTTATTTCGGTGGCTGGGGTAACGCTTGGTGTTGCAGCGCTCATTCTTGTTTTAGCCATTATGACTGGGTTCCACGATGGGGTTCGGCAGCAGATATTGGGAAATATCCCCCATATCCTGTTACAAAAGCAGGGTGGTAGTCTGGCGCATTGGGCTGACACCGTTGATCAAATAAAGGGCCATTCATCGCAAGTTGTTTCCGCACAACCTTTCGTTGTCAAGGAAGCGATGATGCTCGCCAATGGAAATGTCGCTGCCGTCAACGTCAAGGGTATTTCACCGCAAAACAGGATCTTTGAACAACGGTTTTTGACCCGCGGCGGTACGGTACGCGAAGCGTTGTTTGAATCGACGCAAAAGATACCGGGCATTATTATTGCCTCCGATACGGCGGCGAATCTTGGTGTCAGTTTAGGGGATCGAATTAATGTCATTCCTCCTGATTTTAATCTTACCCCTTTTGGTTTAGTTCCTAAGATAAAGCCTTTTGAAGTGGTGGCGATAGCACGACAACGGGGTGGATTTTTAGATACCTATTATGCGTATATTGATTTAGCTCAAGCGCAACGTTTTATCGGTACGCCAGGTCATGTCAGCGGCATAGAGATTGAGGTTGATTCCTTTGACCATGCTATTGGCGTAAGCAGTGCGTTGCGCACTAAATTTGAATATCCCTATTCCGTGCGTTCTTGGCAAGATATGTTCGGTTCTTTCCTTGCTGCCTTACGACTCGAAAAATTGGGGCTGTTTATTGTCCTCGGTATTATTGTGCTTGTTGCCGCATTTAATATTGGCACCACTCTGATAATGGTTGTCATGGAAAAGCACAAAGATATCGCTATTTTACGTTCTATGGGAGCGACGTCGCGAAGTATTTTAAAGATCTTTGTATTTGAAGGGCTTTTAATTGGTGTGAGTGGAACCCTGCTGGGTACGTCGCTTGGGTTATTGCTCGCACTCAATGCTGATGCCATCATTAGTTGGCTTGAGCATACGTTGGGCGTTACCATTTTTGATAAAGCGGTGTATGGAATGGAACATTTTCCATCTCAAGTGGTCACCTCTGATGTTGTTGCTGTTGTCGTTATGGCGATGGTTATTTGTTTGCTTGCCACGGTTTACCCTGCATCACGTGCGGCACGTTTAGATCCCGCTGAATCACTCCGTTATGAATAGCAATGGTTTAGATATGATTGATAATACCACCGCACGACGAGATGAGCCGAAGGTGTTGCTGCGCACAGAGAATTTAACCAAGTCGTTTATGACCGACAGTGGTCAACTGACGGTTTTGAAGGATGTTAACCTAGCCATTGCAGCACGTGAGCGTATTGCCGTTGTTGGCGAGTCGGGCTCTGGTAAAACGACCCTGATGCATATTCTTGGCACGTTAGATCGCCCCACTTCAGGTCATTGCTACTTTGAATCGACGGATCTTTTTTCATTGAAAACAGATCAGTTAGATCACTTTCGTAATCAGCAGTTAGGCTTTGTGTTTCAGTTTCATCAATTACTGCCAGAATTTACTGCGCTGGAAAATGTGATGATGCCAGCACTCATTGCAGGGCATAATCGTCGCCAAGCTGCAGAAATGGCGCAAACACTATTGTCTCAAACGGGTTTGCAACAACGGTTGACTCATAAACCAGGGCAACTATCTGGTGGTGAGCAACAGCGCGTTGCTATCGCAAGAGCGTTAGTGTTGAAACCGCGAATACTCATTGCCGATGAACCTACGGGTAATCTTGATTCCAACACTTCAGATGGTATTTATTCGCTCCTTGACCGTGTCTATCTGGAATATGATTTAACGATGATTATGGTTACTCATAATGATGAGTTAGCGGCTCGCATGGATCGCACGTTACGTATCTGTGATGGTTGTGTAACAGGTTAATGCAAAATGTATAGATCAGAGGTAAAGACATTTAATTTGACTGATTTTAAGTTTACACCCGATCCATGATTGATTATAGTGTGCTGGTTTAACTAAGGCATTAAAGTGTTACACATTCTGTATTGGTATGAGTTGAATTTACCATTCCAAATCAGCTCGATGTGTACTCTTTTACGGTATTTTACCAAATAAATTTGTTTTGGAATCTCAGGAGATTTGACACGATGCTCAAAAGGTTTGCTTTTTGTTTTGTGTTACTAGTGACACTATTATCTGGCGCTGCGGTGGCAGCTGAAGTAGTTTCAGGCATCCGCGTTGACGGTGTGGCTCGTATTGATGTCGCTAAAATAGAAGAGGTATTACAAACAAAAGTTGGTACCGTCTACAGTGTCGACGGTGTCGATGATGATGTTCGTGCCATTTATGCCCTGGGTCATTTTAAAGATATTGAAGTTGTTACTGAGCATCACGATGGCGTTATGACACTGGTGTATCGTGTTCAAGAACGACCATTAGTTCGAAAAATAAAAATTGTTGGCAACGATGAACTGAAGCGCTCAAAGGTTCGCTCTGCGCTTGTTATTCGAACGCCAAGCATTCTCCATCCGAAAACTCTGCAAGAGAGTGTTGCAGCGATCAAGCAGCTGTATGTTGATGAAGGTTTTTATGCCATTGAGGTTACCTCTCGTGTGGAGATGACAAAGGGCAATGAAGCCGTTGTCTATTTTGATATTGTTGAAGGGACGAAAGTTACCATTGATGATATTGACTTTGAAGGCAACACTGTCTTTTCAGCGCGTAAACTGCGTGGTTTCATGCAAACTAAAGAGTGGTGGTTGTTCTCTTGGTTAAGCAGCACTGGAACCTACAATGAGGGGATGTTAGAAAACGATATCAATCTCATCAAAGATGAATATTTCAATCAAGGTTATATCCGAGTCCGTGTTAAGCAGCCATTGGTCACTTTATCTGATGATCGTGAAGAGATTGATGTGTTGATTGAAATTGATGAAGGCGATCAATTTTATCTTGGTGATATGGCTGTTGAGGGTGATCTTCTCATTGAGGAGGATGCACTTCTTAAGTTTTTACGTTTTCGCGCTGGTGATGTCTTCAGCCGCAAGCAACTTCGCGATGACATTAAACGCTTAAATGATTACTACGCTAACCGTGGTTATGCTTATGTCAACGTTTCACCGACCACTTTGATCAATCGGGAACAGAAAACGGTTGATGTGACGTTTAATATTGAACAAGGTGTCGAAGTTCATATTGGCCGGATCAATGTTTCTGGTAACAGTAAAACTCGCGATAAGGTTGTCCGGCGTGAAGTAACGTTGGTTGAAGGTGATCTTTACAGTGTGGGTCGCTTAGAAACCAGTCGTAAACGTGTTAATAACCTTGGTTTCTTTAGTGAGGTTAATATTGATGCCATCTCGACCGATAGCGATGAACTGATGGATATTCAGGTCGATGTTAAAGAGCAGGCGACAGGGACGTTTAGTGTCGGTTTCGGTTACTCGTCGACAGATGGCTTGATCGGTCAAGGGTCTGTCAGTCAAGATAACTTCTTGGGAAAAGCGTTGAAACTTAACCTGTCTGCGTCTATTGGTGGAGATTCCAATACCTTCCAAGTGGGTTTATTAGATCCCTATTTCATGGATAAAAACTTAGCTCTTGGTTTTGATCTGTATCGCACCGACCGTGAGTGGGACGAGTATTCGAAAGAGGCGATTGGTGGATCGATCAAATTAGGTCTGCCGATCACTTATAATACCCGTACTTTCTTTGTTTATAAATATGAACAAAAAGAGATCTATGACATTTACAACCTTGCCTCACGCTATGTTCGAGAGCAAGAGGGGAGCTCTACGCTGTCATCAATCTACGGATCAATCTCCACCAATACCACCGATTACCGTCCTGATCCCTCACGCGGCTATATGTCTGAGTTGTCGTTGGAGTTTGCTGGTGTTGGCGGTACGGAAAAATTTGCCAAAGCCATCATCGATCATCGCCAGTTTTTCCCAATCAAGTGGGGCATCGTCTTCTCAGCCCACGGTCAAATCGGTTTTATTCATAAAATTGGTGGTACAGAGATTCCCGTTGATGAGCGTTTCTACTTAGGTGGTTTAAATACCGTACGGGGCTTTGAGTCGCGTGAAGTCGGTCCATGGGAATGGGCGAGAGAATATGATCTCGATCCTGAAGGTCAAGTGGTTCTTGATCCAACGGATCCAAGCGGTTATAAAACGAAAGAATCAACTACTGAACGTGATTTTATCGGCGGCGTTAAAGAGGCATTTTTTAACTTCGAGTTAA
>MAXR01000284.1 GCA_001751155.1 Desulfuromonadales bacterium C00003068
TAAACAAATCGTTCCACTAAAAGATAGAGAACGGGACAATCAATAACGCCTGCCCTTCATTATCGAGCACCTCAACCCGCCACGCCCCTTTCCACTGCGGCATCACCCTTTTAGATGACCACGTACGCCAATTTAAGGAATTAACGGGCAAACGAACTCGGGTCAGTTCTTTATCTTCACAATACCAAACATGAGTGACCCAGGTATCTTCGCTGGCACCCGTTATGCGGGTAAAGCAATAAAGTTTATCCACATCGGCAGGAACCGTATTCAAAGAATCGATGGGCGCTCGTTTTACAATTTGAGTTGTAATACTGGCATCTTCGACCTCAAGTGCATGTACTGAAGAAACAAATACCAAGCTGATGAGTAACACGAAGCGAAAAATTCTACGTAAAGCCATTGTGACCCCCTCTTTCAATATTCACCCTTAAGCACAGATACAGAGCTACGTGAACTCGATATTTATGCACAAGGAACCAATTGCGGCAAAAAACTCTCACCAACGTCATTTGGCAAATCAAAATTGTGCGCCAATGTTGCAGCGATATCACTAAATGAATGTCGTGTTCCCAAAGTTTTACCAGCAACCTGACATGGAGACCAAGCAAGTAGTGGCACATACTCACGGCTATGGTCTGTTCCCGGCATCGTCGGGTCACAACCATGATCTGCGGTAATCAGCAACAGATCATCATCATTGAACTGCTGCATGAAATTCTCAAGCCACAGATCAAACTCTTCCAACGCCCGAGCAAAGCCAGCCACATCGCATCGATGCCCAAAGAGCATATCATAATCGATCAAGTTAGCAAAAATCAGTCCGCGCTCAACACTATGCAGCGCGGTTGTAATCTTAGCCATGCCATCGCAGATTGTTCTCAGTAAGGTAGTGATAACTAATCCCACGACTGCAAAAAATATCATCAATCTTACCAACGGCAGCCACAGTAAGTTTAGCGTCAACTAGGCGATCAAGTACATTTGTTGGTGGTTGAAGGGAAAAATCGTGCCGCCGTGAGGTACGGACAAAGTTATCGGCTTGTGTACCAATAAAAGGCCGTGCGATAACACGCGCAACACGATGAGGCGCCAACACTTCACGCATTGCGCGACACAGTTCATACAGCTGCTCTGGTGGAATAACACTCTCATGCGCGGCAATTTGAAACACTGAGTCAGCACTGGTGTACACAATAGGCCGTGCTGTCCGAAGATGATCCTCGCCATATTTCACCAGCGCGTCGGTGCCACTGATGGCAACATTACCCAACGGTTCACACCCTGCTATACGGCTAAATGCTGCAATAATATGTGCGGGAAAGCCATTCGGGTAGGTTGAAAAAGGTTGGCGTTGTTCGGCCCCCGCGATCTCCCAGTGACCAGTTGTGCTATCCTTACCAACAGAACATTCAGCCATCCGTCCCCAAGCAGCGCATGGTGCTGAGCTACGCGTGACCCCGGCCATCGAGACAATATTACCGAGGCCAAAACGTTGTAGAGTCGGCAGCGATACGCCGCCAATTTCTTCAGCCACGTGAGATAGGGTGTTAGAACCTACATCACCGTACTCGTCGGCATCGGGCAAAGCTCCGCAGCCAACACCATCTAGCACAATTAGCACCACACGTTTAAATATCATGATTTAATCTATTCGGTGAGCAATTCAAAACAATACAAGTACATACCACACGCAAAACACACGCAACTACGTGCGATAATCAGCGTTGATTTTCACATACTCATACGTCAAATCGGAGGTGTAGTAATCGGCGCAACCTTGGCCGAGGTTCAAATTGATACGTACCGAAAATTCTGCTTGCTTTAACACCTTTGTCGCCAACTCTTCTTGTTGCGCGCCAGTCGTTATTCCCTCGGCAACCACCTGAATATCGTCAAAGAAAATATCAATTTTATTTGGATCAACATCAACGTCTGCGTAACCAACGGCTGCGATAATCCGCCCCCAATTAGCATCCTCGCCAAAGAATGCTGTCTTCACCAGACTTGATGTCGCTACGCTGCGGGCGGCAATCTTCGCTTGTGCCGCATCGGTTGCGCCTGTTAGCTGGATTTGCACTAACTTAGTCGCCCCCTCACCGTCACTGACAATCATTTTTGCCAAATCGAGCAGCACTTCATTCAGTGCCGTTTGAAACAATTGCGCTTCATCACTGCCAGCAACAACCATCTCGTTCTCGGCGGCACCATTGGCCAAAATCAGCACCATATCGTTGGTTGAGGTGTCACCATCGACGGTGATTGAATTAAACGAGTCATCCACTGCGTGTGTCAATGCGGGTTGCAACACTGCGGGATCGATTGAGATATCGGTCATGACGAAACCAAGCATGGTCGCCATGTTAGGATGAATCATTCCAGCGCCCTTAGCAACACCAAGGATCTGACACGATTTACCAGCGACAACAATCGTCCGTTGCGAGGTCTTAGAAAAACCATCCGTGGTCATGATCGCTTCGGCAACCGCTTCAGCTTGATCAGCTGAGCGAGCAGAGCACAACGCTGGAACAGCTGCGGTCAAACGTTCAACAGGCAAAGGAACACCAATCACCCCTGTTGAAGCCAAGGCAATTAGTCCTTCATCAATCTGCAATTCGGCCGCTAACACTGCTGAACTCTGCTGGGCATGCTCAAGACCCGCTGCACCAGTACAGGCATTCGCGTTACCACTGTTAATCAATACGGCTTGGCAGAGTCCCGTTGCAATCCGTGGTTTACTAACAATTAATGGTGCCGCAATCACTTTATTTTTAGTAAACACACCTGCGCATGCCGCTGGTATGTTCGAACGTATCAGGGCACAATCATTGCGGCCACTGGATTTAATACCAGCTTCAGCGGCGGCAAAGGTGAACCCTTTCACGTTAAGTATTGATGTGGCTATTTGAGTGGTTATTGGAGTACTCATCATCTATTCCCCATTTCTTCTAACATACTACTGGCTTACTGGCCGCAGCATTTTTTATATTTTTTACCGCTACCACAAGGGCAAGCGTCGTTACGGCCAACCTTGTCTTCATCACGAGTAACAGGTTGCACTGGCTTGTCCGCCTGATCACTACGATTAGTGATAATTTTACGTTTTTTCTGTTCCGCTTCCATCTGCTCGACATCATCTTGCTGAACCAGTTGGATCATAAACAACTTTTGCAGAACTTCTTGACGGATACGACCCATCATCTCCATAAACAGACTATAGGCTTCGCGCTTGTATTCCTCTTTAGGATTTTTCTGCGCGTAACCACGCAAGCCAATCCCCTCTTTGAGATGGTCAATCGACAGCAAGTGATCTTTCCACTGACTATCGATAACTTGTAACAATAGCACGGTCATCAGATGCTCAAGAACTTCAGGGGTAAACTCGGCCTCTTTTTCGAGAAGGCGACCAAACGCTTGTTTCTTAAGTTGCTCATCCAACAACTCAGTATCGCCCTTAGCAACCAAGTCAGGAAGATTCGGTTCAAAATTAAATTGTGACGCGTAATCAGCCGTGAGACTGGTCATATTCCAGTCGGCAGGTGCTGCTTTTTCAGGGCAGAAAGTGGCGACAATATCTTCAACCATCTCTTCGATAATCGCATTATAGGTGCCGCGAATATTTTTCCCGGCCAACACCTCTCGGCGCTGGTCATAGATCACTTCACGCTGGCGGTTCATAACATCATCATACTCGATCAAATGCTTACGAATATCGAAGTTATGCCCCTCAACCTTCTTTTGCGCATTTTCGATCGCTCGTGAGATGATGCCATGCTCAATCGGCTCATTTTCAGGAATCTTGAGCTTTTCCATGATGAAGGCCACACGGTGACTACCAAAGATGCGTAACAGATCATCATCAAGGCTCATATAGAAACGACTCGCGCCGGGATCGCCCTGACGGCCAGCACGACCACGGAGCTGATTATCGATACGGCGCGATTCATGACGCTCGGTACCAAGGATATATAAACCACCCGCAGCGAGAACCTTCTCTTTTTCAGCGGCACACTCTGTGATGAACTCTTCGAGTAGCGCGGGATAACGCTCATCTTCAACATCACCATTCACCGCTGCTTTCGCGAGCATCTCAGCGTTACCACCGAGAACGATATCCGTTCCACGACCCGCCATGTTGGTGGCGATGGTCACGGAACCACTACGACCCGCTTGGGATATAATCTCCGCCTCTTGCTCATGATGCTTGGCATTCAATACATGGTGCGGAACACCCGCTTTCTTTAACTGTACAGCCAAACGCTCCGAGTTTTCGATGGAAATAGTACCCACCAGAATAGGCTGACCTTCAGCATGGCTATGACGAATATCTTCAATAACCGCGTTGAACTTTTCCTGTTCACTTTTATACATCACATCGGACTGATCTTCACGCTGACTAGGGCGGTTGGTCGGAATGACCACCACATCGAGCTTATAGATTTCAGCAAACTCTGGTGCTTCGGTATCCGCCGTACCTGTCATTCCCGACAACTTATCGTACATACGGAAATAATTTTGGAAGGTGATGGTGGCGAGGGTCTGGTTCTCGCTTTCAATCTTCACCCCCTCTTTGGCTTCTACAGCTTGATGAAGACCATCGCTCCAACGGCGACCGGGCATCAAACGACCGGTGAATTCATCAACAATCATCACCTCGCCCTCTTTCACCACATAATCGACCTCATTCTTGAACAAGGCGTGGGCCTTCAGGGCCTGATTCACGTGGTGTAGCACTTCAATATGACGAGGATCATACAGGTTTTCGATACCAAGAATTTTTTCAACCGAAGAAACACCCTCTTCAGTCAATGTCGCTGACTTAGCTTTTTCATCGACGGTATAATCACCGGTGAACTCGCGAGAACTTTGACCAATCTTGCCATCACGATGCTCAATCATCTCCCCTTTTTTCAAACGTGGGATGATGGCATTGACACGATAGTAAAGATCACTAGATGCCTCACTTGGCCCTGAAATAATCAATGGGGTCCGGGCTTCATCAATCAGAATCGAGTCAACCTCATCAACGATGGCAAAGTTCAATTCGCGTTGAAC
>MAXR01000285.1 GCA_001751155.1 Desulfuromonadales bacterium C00003068
GATCTGATTCACTCTGCGGGTGGTGTTGCGGTGCTGGCTCACCCCCCTTATGTGACCCGTGACGGCGAAAAGATGGAGAAATTACTCAATGAGTTGGTCGCGGTTGGTTTAAATGGTATAGAGGTGTATAACAACGGCGCCAATAGCAGCGAAATCGAATGGTATTTGACTCAAGCGCGGTTGCGGCAACTGTTGGTAACTGGCGGCTCCGATTTTCATGGCATTGAAGAGGGTGGTGCGGAGCTGGGTAAAATTCGAGCGATTGGTTCGATTCCAACGGACTGCGGCGAGGCATTACTGAAGCGTATTGAAGAGAATTGATTCTCTGTCACACTATTTTGAAACATTATTTACTACGAAAGATTTTATTATGAATGTTGTTCAGTCAGGTCAACGCGTTAAAGTTCATTATGTTGGTACCTATGAGGATGGCACTGAGTTTGATTCCTCAACGGGCGGCACTCCGCTTGAATTCACCCTTGGTCAGTCACAGGTGATCCCTGGCTTTGAAAAAGCCGTAGCGGGGATGTCTGTCGGTGAAAAAAAACAGGTTCGGATTGAAGCGGTTGATGCCTATGGTGAGTACGACGACGATCAGCTCGCAACGGTGGATCGCTCTATGTTACCTGAAGGGATGGAGCTTGAGGCTGGTTTGCAAATGCAAGCTGAAACCGAAGAGGGTATTCCGTTGGTGGTCACCATTGCTGGTGTTGACGGCGATCAAATAACCCTAGATGGTAATCACCCCATGGCGGGTAAGGTGTTGAACTTTGCCCTACAATTGGTCGAGATCGCCGAGGGCGAATAAACATTAGTTCGTTCGCGAAGTAACAACAGGTAAATAATCGTTTAAGCGGTAAACTCTCAACTTTTTATGAAGTGATACGACTCATGGCACAACAAGCATTTAAATTATTCGCTACATCACCCAAAGGGTTAGAACCTCTGTTGGTCGATGAACTCAGCTCTCTCGGCGCGACAACAGCACGGCAAACACGCGGTGGTGTTGAATTCTTCGGCACATTAGAAGTGGTGTATCGCGTCTGCTTATGGTCGCGGTTAGCGGGTAGAATATTGATGCCATTGATCGAGCAACCCGTTGAAGACCCTGACCAACTCTACGAAGCTGTTCATGATTTTCCATGGGAAGATCACTTTGATTCTACGGCAACCATGGCGGTGGATTGCAACCTTTCGTCATCGAAAATCACCCACTCGCGCTACGCGGCGCTAAAGATAAAAGATGCGGTGGTTGATCGCTTCCGTGAGCTCACAGGCCAGCGCCCTGACGTTGAGGTTAAGCAACCGAACTGGCGAATCAATGCGTGGCTTAATCACGATAAGCTTATTCTGAGCCTCGATCTGTCGGGCGATAGTTTGCATCGACGTGGCTATCGTACCGAAGGTGGACTTGCACCTCTTAAGGAACATTTGGCTGCCGCACTGTTAGTGCGAGCGGGATGGAATACCTTGAGTCAGGCTGGGGCGCCATTGGTTGACCCCATGTGTGGTTCGGGAACTCTGGCCATTGAAGCTGCGCTGATAGCGGGCGATTGTGCGCCGGGGATGTTACGTGAATATTACGGCTTTTTTCATTGGAAACAACACGATGCCGAGTTGTGGCAGCAATTGCTTGATGAAGCTCAGTCGCGGCGCGAAAAGGGTTTGGAGTCGGTACCGCGTATTGTTGGTTATGACCGTGATCCACGGGCGATTAAAAATGCCTGGGCCAATGCCGAACGGGCAGGGGTTGAGTTTTGCGTCCACTTTGAACGGCGTGAGCTGAAACAACTCGGTGAGAGTGATGACTTTTCTCAGCCTGGGTTGTTGATTACCAACCCACCTTACGGTGAGCGACTCGGTGAAAAAGAGGAAGTTTTAGAGCTCTATACTCTATTGGGCGAGAAGATGCGTGAGCAGTTTCTTCACTGGAATGTTTCCGTCTTTACCGTGGGCAGTGAGTTTGGTCAAGCATTAGCCATGCGTGCGCAGAATAAGCACACCTTTTACAACGGCGCGCTTAAGTGCTTATTGCTTCACTTTAAGGTTGAACCAGAACATTTTTTCCGTGCACCGATTACCGCCTCTCATGGCCTCGCCAACGTTATCACCCTCAGTGATGGCGCGCAGATGTTCGTTAATCGTATGCGTAAGAATTTGAAAAAAATGAAGCGCTGGGCAGGGCGCAACGGGATTAGTTGTTATCGTGTTTATGATGCCGATTTGCCCGAATATGCTGTGGCTGTTGATCTGTATGATGGTCGTGCTCATGTCCAAGAATATCAAGCACCTTCGACCATAGATGAGCGTTTAGCGCGCCGTCGTGTGCGCGAGGTTGTCACCGTGCTCCCTGAACTGTTAGGGATCGATGCGGAACATGTTTATGTCAAAACACGCAAGCGTCAGCGCGGCAGCGATCAGTATGATCGACAAGATAAACGGCGTGAATTTTTTGAAGTTAACGAGGGTGGTTTGCGCTTTAAGGTTAACTTGGCCGATTATCTCGATACCGGGCTGTTTCTTGATCATCGTCTCACCCGTGAGTTGATTCGCGACCTAGCGCCGCAGCGTGATTTTTTGAACCTGTTTGCCTATACCGGTAGTGTCAGCGTTTACGCTGCTGCGGGTGGGGCACTATCGACGACCACTGTTGATATGTCGAGCACCTACTGCGGATGGGCGAAGGAAAACCTCGAACTGAATGGTTTTACTTCTCATGTTCATCAAGTGATCAGTGCTGATTGCCTCAAGTGGATAGAGCAACATTCACGGAAGTATGGTCTGATTTTTTTGGATCCGCCCACCTTCTCCAATTCTAAAAAAATGGACGATTGTTTTGATATCCAACGCGACCATGTGGCGTTAATAAAAAATGCCTGTTGCTTGCTGACGGACGATGGTGTATTGATTTTTTCGAACAATTTACGTCGCTTTAAGATGGATCATGATGCATTGACGGGTCTTGAAATCGAGGAGATCTCGCAGCAAACGATCCCTCAGGATTTTGAAAGAAACCCAAGAATTCACAATTGTTGGAAGATTAGCTTAGGCAAATAGTGGACGTGGCGTTGATTAGCCTTTTGTTCTGTGATTGTTTTCGCTATGTTGTGGATGGTAATTTTATTGAAAGGTTTATGTCCGGCAGGGGGTTCTAATGTCTTTGGAAAAAAAGCGTCATATTGCACCACACGAAAAAATGGCAAAAGTGCTAAAAGTGGCTCGAGAACTCTTTGTTGAAAAGGGGTACCACAATGTTTCCATCCCCGCCATTGTTAAGGCTTCTGGAGTGAGTACAGGGGCTATCTACAGTTATTTTGAGAACAAAGAGAAGCTTGCACACCAGATCCATGACAATACTCTCGAAGATTTTAACCAGATGTTGCTGCAACGTTTAGAACATGCAACGACGGCTCGTGAGAAGCTTGAGGCGTTTGCCCGTTTGTCATTTGACATTGCTGAATCCGATCCAGTGATGATGGAATATATGCTGTACATGAAGCACTCCGAGTTTATGACTGATTCCGTGCCCATATGCTTTACCGAACCCTTTAAGGCCGTACGTTTAATGCTCGAAGAGGGGATGGAAACGGGGCTGATTCGTCAACAAGATCTGTACACGGCGGCTATCACTTACACTGGTGTTGTTCTGCGTGCGGTTGAGTTACGCTTGCTATGCGTGATCAATACTCCGTTGCAAGAGATTGCCGATGATCTGCTCTATAATGCTTGGGCAGCGATTAAAAAGTAGTTGTTGAGTGTAGGGCTTATTTGAGTTCGTCGAACCCGAATTTTTTTAAAAAATAAAAGAAAGAGTGTTCGTTATTTGATTGTTATGTGATATGATCCTTCAAATGTTTACCTT
>MAXR01000286.1 GCA_001751155.1 Desulfuromonadales bacterium C00003068
AGTAGTTGATGGCGAATCACTTGGTCTCAGCGATGATCCACAACGTCTACTCCATATAGAACCGCAAAGTATTAGTGTGTGTGATTCTGATACACGTTCATGCTTAATGCGTGAAAGTCGTATGGTTGTTGATGAAACGAATACCTATAGTTCCGTTTGGCGCGATGAAACCTATACCGCGATCTACCTGCGTCAAGAGGTTAGCGATGGTGATAATCATCGTGCGGTAGAGCATATCATTTTAGGGCTTTATCATCCCGCTTCACATCGAGGTTCGTCGTTAAAAATTAAACCACTGCGCGATAAAATATGTCGCTCTCTCGATCGCTTGCATATTGCACATGGTAGCTATAACTATCGAAAAATTCAGGAACTGTTGGCAACATTTCCTAAAACGGAACTTTTCTTTCTCTCCGAAGATCAACTCGATGAGATCATCAAGTCGCTGCTGTTTTACAATCACGCCAGTATTCGTATTATCCCTCTCGATAATGAACTCAGTAGCCTATCGTTGCTGTTGATGATTCCACGTGATCTGAGCCCTAATGCCGACTTCAAAAAAGTGGAAAAGCATCTATCCAATCACTTTAAGGCCGATAGCTTAACCATCCGCGTGCTCCAGTTTGGCCGTGATCACTATATTATACAGGTCAATATCAATCGCACTCTCGATGTCAAGCTCACTGATCTCGATGCTTTAAGTCAAACCCTCACGTCACTGATGCAAAGTTGGCATCAAAAACTGCGAATCATTTTAGTGCGTGAACATGGTTCTGAACGTGGACTTGAACTGTGGCGACGTTACCATGACGCGTTTTGTGACGATTACCGTGCTCGTATTCATCCCCGTTTTTGCGCTAGAGATATCTTGCAGCTCGAATCACTTCTGGCAACGTCGGTAGAGCAGGTTGAGATCTGGGGGCCAGTAGGTGGGGCTAAACCATCGTGTCGTTTGCAATTTTACAGCATGGAACAGAGCTATCTCAATGAGATGATGCCGATCTTGGTGAACCTTGATCTGACGATTATTGATGAGGTGGATTTTGGCCTGAAACTTGATGGACATGAACTGTATATCAAGAGTTTTGGCGTTCTCAATGAGGCGGCTGAAGGGGAAAGTTTATTACGCATCAAACCACGTTTACTGAAGTCACTTGAGGCGTTGCGTGGCGGCTTAGCAGAGAACGATTACCTCAACCGGTTATTAATCAAAACAGGGCTGGATTGGCAGCAAATTGATATCTTCCGCGGTTATCGCAATTATTACTTTCAATTGGGATCACCCTTCACCAAAAAAACGGTTGCCTTTGCTCTGATCAATAACCCTCGCTCTGTCATCGCTCTGTATCGTTATTTTGAAGCCCGTTTTTTACCTAACGATGAGTGGATTGACCCAACCGTGCGCGAAGAACAGGCGTTGTTCCCCGCCCGTTTAGAGCTGATTGATGCGTTGCAAGAGGTTGACAATGTCAATGAAGATCGCATCTTACGCACTATTTTTAATCTCATTGATTCAACCGTTCGCACCAACTTTTTTAAACGTAAAGAATGCGATGACTATTTTTTCTCATTTAAAATTAGTGCCATTGGTATCAACGAAATGCCCGTGCCACGCCCACTCTATGAAGTGTATGTCCATAATGCCGCAATGGAGGGGATTCACTTGCGTGGTGGCATGGTCGCCCGAGGTGGAATTCGTTGGTCAGATCGACCAGATGATTTTAGAACCGAAGTCTTAGGCTTGATGAAAACTCAAATGACTAAAAACGCCTTGATTGTTCCCGTTGGTTCAAAAGGTGGTTTTGTCATCAAGCAAAGTTACGCTGATCGAGAACAGGGCTTAGCGCTGTCAAAACGAGCCTATCAAACCCTCATGCGTGGCTTGCTCGATTTAACCGATAATCGTATCGCTGGCAAGATCATCCCCGCTATTGATGTGATCCGTTACGATGAGGATGATCCCTACCTTGTTGTCGCCGCCGACAAAGGGACCGCCCACTTGCCCGATACCGCTAATGGTATTAGTGCCGAATATAATTTCTGGCTCGGTGATGGGTTTGCCAGTGGCGGTTCGCGTGGTTACGATCATAAGGTGCTCGGTATTACAGCTCGCGGGGCCTGGGTC
>MAXR01000287.1 GCA_001751155.1 Desulfuromonadales bacterium C00003068
TGTCTTGCGCAGGTACCGCACTCTCGACCCCATTGACCTGTCAAATAGGACATTGAGCCACCACAGGCCGAACAGTGCTGGCTGTTTTTTTGCCAGCGCACCATCTGCTGACCGAGGGCGGCAAGAGATAACAAGGATAGGGTGATATCTGGATTGTCGGCCATTAAGTCGATTGGTACCAATCCAGAGGGTGCTGGCACAGCGGAAGATAAGGTAACAACGCGACACGCTTTCCCTTGCCATAAGCCGATAAAAACAGGTGCATAGTTCACCTGTTCAGGCCGATTTGATGGCATCGATCGCGTTGATTCATCAACGAGCAAACGACCCTCTTGAAATACCAGCCACAGGTCATCGGTTTTAATCGTTTCATCGTGATCGGGGGTGAGAAATTTGAACTCGTCTTTCAAGCTTTGCGCGTTAAAAGGGAGATAGAGCGTCGACTCATAAAATTCAGGATACATGGGTATTTAAAATCTCCGTCAGCAAGGGAAGATGCCCCCTTTACCAAAGCATTTAGTTATCTTTTGATCGCCGCAGCATATCACCAACCTGCGCCCCGTCAGGCAACACCATCCACACCTGAGCATTGGGTTGAATCACCGCGAGGGGTTGATCATTTTTATCGACACAGGCGGGTGCAGTAAAGGAGATCTGCCACATCTTTGGCCCAATCAATTCGATGGGGTCGCCGACATAAAAGCGATTACGCCCTTCAACACGGGCAAGATTGCACTCATCTATTTCTCGAACAATACCGATAAAATCGTAAGTGCGAATATAACTTGAATCCTGCGCGTGCACCGCGGCATCCCCCACCGGGAGAAAGTCAGTGGTATAAGGGCGATGGCTGACCTTATCTAGCTCCTCGCGCCAAAGCGGATCACATTGATAATTGTGTGGATCAGCAAGGTAGCCATCAATGGCAGCGCGATACACCCGTGTGACTGCAGCAACATAGTAAAGGGTTTTCATCCGCCCTTCGATCTTTAAACTATTCACTCCTGCATCGATCAATTGCGGCAGCTGCTCAAGCAAACACAGATCACGGCTGTTCATGATGTAGGTTCCGTGCTCATCCTCCTCGATGGGAAACTGTTGTTCGGGGCGTTTCTCTTCAACAAGATGATAGTTCCATCGGCAGGGCTGCGCACAGGCCCCTTCATTAGCGCTACGCGCGGTTAATGCTGTCGAAAGCAAGCAGCGCCCCGAGTAGGCGACACACATTGCACCATGGACAAACACCTCTAACTCGATCGCGGTTTCCGCACGGATAGCGGCAATATCGGCAAAATCCAATTCGCGCGCCAAATTAACGCGCTGCACTCCCTGCTGCAACCAGAACTGGCACGCCGCAGCATTAATGGTATTCGCCTGAGTCGAGAGATGAATCTCGCGCTGAGGGTCTTTGTTCTTGATGCGACTCAACACCCCGGGATCGGAAACAATATAGCCATCGATCTCTAGAGGAGCTAACTGATCGAGATAGTGATCTAAAGCGGCAAAATCATGTGGCTTTACATAGGCATTTAAGGTCAAAAAAATCTTTTTCCCAGCGCGATGCACTTCCTCAACAGCTTGGTGCAAACGTTCTAAGCTGAAATTGCCAGCACTGGCGCGTAAGCCAAATTGATCTCCACCAACATATACGGCATCAGCGCCGAAGCGTAATGCCACCTTTAATTTATCCATATCGCCCGCCGGGACGAGTAATTCAATCTTTTGCATCAAATATTTACCCTTTCAACACCAATTCAAACCCATCAGACTGTCTGTAACCAACGGCTGCACTATATACTATGCGTGCTTTGACTTCGACCTTGATATTTTAATGACGATATTGTTCCGTTTGCGCTGGTGGTTACAATCACGGTTTCGTCCTTGACAAGGTCAGAAAAAGACTATAAAAATTAGAATGTTTTGCATTATGCTGACAGCTTGTTAGCCAGAGATTAATGTCTGACAGTATTCATATATTCTAGCCACCATCCTCAGAAAACATTGTGGGTTTTTCATCTATTGCATTAACTGGAAGGCATGCTTCATGCGTTGCACGATACTAATCCTCACTTGTTTATCCGTTACCCTATTATCTGGCTGTGCGGCCCCCCCTGCACCATCACGCAGCGTGGTACCATCGTCGCGCCCGCTTGAACAAAAAGTGATGGCCCAACAAAGACAGCTTGTCGATCTAGATGCGACGGTTCAACAGCTCGCCACGGCCCTAGCAACCACTCAAAATGAGCTGACATCGTTACGCCGTGAAGTTTCCTTATTAAAGACACCATTACAAAACGAGCAAAGTGTCCCCGCCGTAACCACCACTTCGGACACCGGCAGCAGGCAACCGTCAGCAACCGATACCTACCTGCAAGCGTTCTCGGCCTATACCGCCGCAGACTATAGCGCAGCAACTTCAGGCTTCAACACATTTATTCAACGCTATCCACGCAACCCCTATATTCCCAATGCCTATTTTTGGAACGGTGAGGCCCTACTCGCCCAAAACAACCTAGAACAGGCTGTTGAAGCATTTTCAGCCGTTGTCAAAGAATATCCCGAAGCTCACAAAGCACCGGATGCGCTGGTTAAGTTGGCACAAATTTACGCCCAGCTTGGTCAAACATCGCAGGCGCAACAATTACTACATCAACTAGA
The DNA here is from genome assembly GCA_001751155.1 of Desulfuromonadales bacterium C00003068. GTDB lineage: Bacteria > Desulfobacterota > Desulfuromonadia > Desulfuromonadales > Desulfuromonadaceae > Desulfuromonas. The sequence continues at coordinate 2,659 of MAXR01000287.1, forward strand.
GCTGAAATACCCAAAAAGTTCGGCACGCAAACGGATTCCACAAACACTACTTGATACGTTAGCGCAGTAAATTCTTTCGAAATACACAGTCTCCGCGAGACTGAAACAGACACATGCCACGCTGTCTGTGAACAAAAAAAGGAGATCACCATGAGTTTACGCAAACTGATTATTTTAGCCTGCTTAGTGATTTTACCATCCGTAGCCAGCGCTAAAGAAAATCCCCGTATTTACACCATCCAAAAAGGGGATACCTTATGGGGGATCTCGCAGCGATTTATTACCGATCCACTCTATTGGCCAAACCTATGGGCCAACAACCCCTTCATTCGTAACCCGCATCTGGTCTATCCCGGCCAAAAAGTTGCCCTCTATGATGGCCGACTTGAACTACTTCCCGAATATCAACAACAAATAGAAGAAGAATCCGTCGCCGCCATAGTACAGCCAAAAGAGGAGCTCCCCGTCCCTGAGGAGGTTCTTACCTTCAAAGCTTACGGTGACATCAATAGTTTTATCAGCACCGAAGCCCTCGAAAATGCAGGAAGAATTGTTGACACCGTCGATGATCGCATCATGATGACCCAAGGCGATGAGGTCTTTATTCAGATGGCGGATAACACCGCTGAAGTCGGCTCTGAATACAGTATATTTTCAGTAGGAAAGATGATCACTCACCCACAAACAAATGAAAAAATTGGCTACCAAGTCACATGGCGCGGCCAAACACAACTCACAGCAGCACATGACCAGGTGTACTCTGGAACCATCACCCGTGCAGTGGGAGAAATTACGCGCGGTACCATCTTGTTAGCCATTGCCGAACAACAAACAACGATCGTCCTGCAATGTGCACAGCAGCCTCTTGACGGTTATATTATTGCCGCCCACCCGGAAAAGTTGACGTTCGCTCAGCACGACATTTGCTACATTGATAAGGGCAGCGATGACGGTTTAACGGTTGGCAATATGCTGACAATCGTTCGCCCACGCAATGCCAGCGACCTTGCACTTCAGGATCGCAACATTATTCTGCCAGACACCTTACTCGGGCGGGCTGTGGTCATCAAAACAGATCGCAGCGTTGCAGCGGCTCTGATACTCAAATCGTCCGAGCCAATTCATCGTGGCGACTTAATCTATACTGAAATGAATTAATTCGCAGCCAACTCACTTCAGCACAGAAGAGGATTGAACAACGGTTCAATCCTTTTCTTTTCACTGCAACATTAATGAAACTCAACTGGCGGGCAACAATGAAGATACAGCAACAGAAGGACTGGCTACGCCTCCACCTCACTCAGGGAGTAGGTCGCGTTGGAATCATTAAACTCATTGAAGCCTTTGGTGATGCCAATACAGTGCTGGATAAATCTCGTCAAGATTGGCAACGTTACGCGGGCTTAAAATCACTGCGTATCGGCTCACCACCTGCGGAAGAAAGCACGCAATTCAACGCGGCATGGGACACGTTGACAGCGCATCAAGGGCAGATCATCAGCTTATGGGACGATCATTACCCCAGCCAGTTACGCACTATTCACGACCCTCCTGCGCTGCTTTACGTGTGCGGAGCCATCCCTAACAATATGTGCATTGCCATTGTCGGCTCGCGTAAAGCAAGTGCTGAAGGAAAAAGGTTGGCCAATGAAGCGGCCACAACCTTGTCAAATTATGGTGTCACTGTGGTCAGCGGATTAGCGCGAGGAATCGATACCGCCGCCCACTCTGGTGCCGTTACAGGGCAAGGATCAACCATCGCGGTTCTTGGCGGTGGCATTGATATCATCTACCCGCCAGAAAACCACGCCCTGTTCAAACAGATTAAACACCACGGCGCAATTATTTCGGAGTACCCGCCTGGAACAGAGCCGCTCCCTGGCCACTTTCCTGCACGAAATCGCATCATCAGTGGACTCAGTCACGGGGTGTTCATTGCCGAGGCCACCGTTGCCAGCGGCTCCCTGATCACTGCCGATTTCGCTTTAGAAC
>MAXR01000288.1:0-1547 GCA_001751155.1 Desulfuromonadales bacterium C00003068
CCCTGAAATGGTGTTCGGCCGAGTGGCAAAATAGGGCCGAGCTATCCTCTGGATATTCCTAGTAATAGCCGGCCATGCGGGATAAATGGAGAAAGTACTTATTATCCCAAGGGCTTTCTTGGCTTGTATTTTGCTATATACAATCCGGTAAGGATTATTGTCTTTGCCCTGCAAGTTGACAAGTTCTACAAGAAGACTCAGCAAACAATGCTTGGGTCAACCAATAGAGACAAGGTTGATAAATGAAAATCAGGACAAAAATAACCGGCATGGGGTTGTTGTTGGTCTTGCTGACCGCTACTTCCATTGTTGGCATCGCAATGTACCAGGAAAATGTACTGAAGCGGAATATCGGCGATGAAGTCGACCTGCTGGTGCGCAGTGAAATCAAAAAAGTAGCCCAGAACGTTTATCTTATGTGCCGGACTATGCAGGAATCCCTTGAACAGATGCTGACCCATGGTTTAAACGTGGCCGCAGATGTCGGAACTCGCCAGGGGCAGCTGGATTTCGAGGGAGCTCCCGTCACTTGGCAGGCTGTCAATCAGTTCACTAGCGATACATCTGAGGTAACGCTGCCAAAGGTCCTGTATAACGGGAGCTGGCTTGGGCACAATACGGACCTCAGTCAACCAACCGCCATTGTTGACGAGGTAACGGAGCTGCTGGGTGTAACCTGTACCGTCTTTCAACGAATGAACGAGGCTGGTGACATGTTGCGGGTCGCCACAACCGTGCCCGACCTGAACGGCAATAGGGCTATCGGAACCTATATCCCTCGGTATAATGCTGATGGATCCTCCAACCAGGTAATCCAAACCTTGCTCAATGGAAATGTTTTTACCGGCCGCGCCTACGTTGTAAATGCCTGGTATCTGACCGGTTATCAACCGCTTTGGGATGCTTCCGGTAGCAAAGTGATCGGTGCCCTCTACGTCGGTCAGAAGCAAGAGAACGTCGCCAGCTTGCGCCGCGGCATCATGGATATCGTTATCGGCAAGAGCGGTTATGTAGCAGTTATTGGGGGTAAGGGAAAGCAGCGGGGCAAATACATTATTTCGTATAATGGCCAACGGGACGGCGAAAACCTTTTGCTGACCGATAGTGTATCGCAACGCAAGCAGCTAGAAACCTTTCTCGAGCTAGCTGAATCCCTTGAAAATACCGAACGGTCAGAAGCCATTCCGGTGGCTATGCATCGTTATGAGTGGAATAATCCTGCCGATAGCGAAAGGGGTAATAAGATAGCAGCCGTTGGATATTTTGAACCTTGGGACTGGATTATTGCGGCGACAGCTTACGAGGAAGACTTTTATCCTGCACGACACCGAATGGCGAGCGCCCTGTCAAACATGATCAGCTGGGTGGTGAGTGTGGCATCGGTCATCATCGTTTTATCATTGCTGATCGGCTATTACGTGGCACGGGGTATCGTGCGGCCGCTGGAAAAGGCGATGGAGGTATTCGAGCAGATTGGCCAGGGGCACTTGGACCTGCAGCTCAATGTGAAGGATCGGGACGAAATCGGTAACCTCTCTCGAAGTTTT
>MAXR01000288.1:1569-2175 GCA_001751155.1 Desulfuromonadales bacterium C00003068
TGAGTTGAACCATCAAATCGTAGAGCGCATTCGGGTTGAAAATGAGCTACGCGAAATATCGGTCAGACGGGAAGACCTTGAACGGATTGTTAATAACAGCCCAGCTGTTGCCTTTTTGTGGGGCGCCGAAAATGGTTGGCCTGTGGAGTATGTTTCACCGAATATNNCTGTTTTCCTCGGTTGTTCATGAAGAAGACCTAGAGCGAGTGCAGGAGGCAGTGGCCAATCACTGTAACTCACCGAAGGGTGGAGCCCTTGCGGTGGAATATCGAATTCTTAACCGGCGAGGTGAAGAATTCTGGATCGAGAATCGCCTTTGGCTTCGTAGAAATGATGCGGGCGAGGTCACCCATTACCAAGGGGTGGTACTCGATATAACAGCCCGCAAAAATGCCGAGGCGAGCATTAAGAAGCTGGCTTATTACGATGCTTTGACCGGCTTGCCTAATCGTTCTCTGTTCATGAACCGCTTGCAGCAGGCCTTGGCTCAGGCGAAGCGTGATGAGAGGTTGATGGCCTTGTTGTTTATCGATCTCGATAAGTTCAAAGAAGTAAACGACCAGTATGGTCACGCCTTTGGCGATAAGCTGCTTAACGCTGTGGGGT
>MAXR01000289.1 GCA_001751155.1 Desulfuromonadales bacterium C00003068
TAATGTTAGGGATCCCCATCTCATTCTTGGGTGCTATTTTTATGGCCCCAGCACTCGGTGTTTCCATCAACATGATCTCGCTGTTTGCCTTCATCATGGCCCTGGGAATTGTCGTCGATGACGCCATCGTTGTCGGTGAAAACATCTATGAGCAGCGCAGCCACCATGCAACCCGACTCCCTGCCGCCATCAAGGGGACGCAACAGGTCGCCATACCGGTAACTTTCTCGATTTTAACCTCCATTTGCGCCTTTACACCACTACTAAGCATTAGCGGCAATATGGGCAAATTCATGGGTGTCATTCCGGTGGTGGTCATCAGTATCTTAATTGTATCGCTGGTTGAATCACTTTTTGTTCTCCCAGCCCACTTGGCGTTAGGCAAGAAGTCCACCACACCCGATCACGAAAAAAATCGCTTGGAGCGACTCCGTTTACGCTTTGGCCATCATCTTGATCGCTTTATCAACGGCCCATACCATCGCCTACTGGTCTCCTCGATGCACCACCGCTACCTGACCATTAGTATCTCAATTGCTATCTTGATGATCTGTGTCGGACTTGTTGCTGGTGGAAAAATAAAATTTGTTTTTATGCCTGAAGTCGATTCAGACATCATCACCGTAACCTTGCAGATGCCACAAGGAACACCGGCAGCAGAAACTGAAAAACTATTACACCGTATTGTTAATGCAGGCCACAAAACGGTTGAGAAGATAAATGAACAACAACCATCTCAACCGACCATATTACGCCATATCTACGCCCTCGCTGGCGGGACCCTTGCTGGCGGAGGTCCAACAGGTGGCAGCACGACATCGGCACCCCACTTGGGAACCATCGCCATGTTATTGCAGCCGAGCGAGATCCGTACCATCACCGCACCACAAATATCTGAGCGCTGGCGCCAGCAACTCGGCGAAATTGCCGGTATCGATATGCTGACCTTCAAATCGAGCCTTGTCCACCTTGGTGCCAACATTGATGTCCAACTCTCTCACAATGATTTCACCGTCCTTGAAGCAGCATCGATACGCCTCAAGCAAGCTCTCGAAGAGTATCCCGGTGTCAGTGATATTGAAGATAATTACGCCATCGGCAAAAAAGAGTTGAAAATCCGCTTACTGCCAGAGGCAGAAACCCTTGGCGTTACCGAATACGACCTTGGACGGCAGGTTCGTGCTGCCTACTCTGGTGCTGAAGCGCTACGCCTTCAACGTGGACGCAATGAAGCCAAAGTAATGGTTCGTTATCCGCAACAGCAACGCTACCTCGCTAGCAGCCTCGATCAGCTCCGTATTCGCACCCCACAGGGTGGTGAGCTACCGCTCAACCGCGCAGCGTCTATTGACGAGGGCCGTGGATTCAGCGAGATCAACCGCACCGACCGCCGCCGCGTCATCAATGTTCAAGCGCGTGTCGATAGTCACAAAGGGAATGCAAAAGAGATTCTTTCCGATCTTGAAATTTCGATTCTGGCCGAGCTGTTAGCGGACTATCCAGGATTAAGCTTTGATCTTGAAGGGGAGGAAAAAGAGCGCAAAGATTCAATGACCAGCATGAAAAGTGGATTTCTGTTGGCCTTATTCGGTATCTATGCCCTGCTTGCCATCCCGTTCCGCAGCTATAGTCAGCCACTACTGGTTATGGCAGCGATCCCCTTCGGTGTGGCTGGGGCGATCATCGGCCACCTGCTTCTCGGCTTTGACCTGACCATCCTCAGTTTATTTGGTGTCGTGGCCTTATCAGGTGTGGTAGTAAACGATTCACTACTATTGATCGACAAGGTTAATCAAGATCGTAAAAACGGTATGGAACAGTTTCAGGCTATTGTTGATGCCGGGCGGCGGCGTTTTCGGCCTATTTTACTGACATCACTGACAACATTTTTTGGTTTGATCCCAATGATTCTCGAAACCAGCGTACAGGCGCAGTTTCTTATCCCTATGGCCATTAGTTTAGCTTTCGGAATTCTATTTGCAACAGGGATCACCCTTATTTGCATCCCTTCTATGTACCTTATCTTAGAGGATTTACGCAGTGCAGTGGGGATTGCACCGCGCAGCTATGAGAATCATTAACCGCCGTACCTCCACGGCTAAACAAGGTGACTATCCACGTTGAAGGGTGCAATGAACGAACACAAGATTTTCAAACAGATGAAACGATTAACAGGTCAAGCCATTGGTGATTTTGGCTTGATTGAGGACAATGATCGTATTTTAGTCGCCTTATCAGGCGGTAAGGATTCTTGGGCGATGCTGTATATCTTATCAGAGCTATGTCGTCGTGCGCCCATTAACTACGAACTGATCCCTGTTACCATTGATCCGGGCTTTGAAGGTTTCGATACCGCAGCGATTCAGCAGCACCTTAAGCAACATGGGTTTTCTGGTCGCATTGAGAAAACGCGCAATAAAGAACGGATTGACCGCCACCTGAAACCTGGCACATCGTATTGTGCTTTTTGTGCGCGCTTACGCCGTGGTGCCCTCTATGCTACAGCAACAAAGCTCAGCTGTAATAAAGTTGCCTTGGGCCACCACCTCGATGATCACATAGAGACACTGCTCCTCAATCAATTTTATTCGGGAACTCTTGCTGCCATGAGCCCCAAATTAAAAGCGGATAACGGCATTCATACCGTTATCCGCCCTTTGGTTTACGTTGAAGAATCGATGATTGAGCAGTGGGCTCAAATAAAACACGTTCCGCAAATTGACTGTAGTTGTCCACAACTCGCACGACGTGATCAAAAACGGCAGAAGATCAAAGAGATGATTGCCGACCTACACCAAGACAACCCATTATTAAAAAAGAGCCTACTTAAGGCCATGGCGTATGTTCAACCACGCCATTTACTCGACCCAACAATTAGTTCTACTCGAAATCAACCGATTCCTTAGCTGCTATAAACACGGAACATCAAGACAACAGCTAGTAAGAAACACAACAACAGCACATACCACACTTAATTTTGCAAAAAACATTCAAACACTCCAGGTTAAAAAATAAATTAAAAGATCGATTCACATCTCAGCACACTATCAAGAACACTGCTCGGGACAAAGATGTGAGTTAAAAACAGTCCGAATCTGTTCAGTAATTCGCTTATAGTCGTCCATAAATTGATCCTCAGGCAGAGCAGTTTCACCTTGATAACCTAAGCGCCGTGATAATTTTCTCAAGCTCGCCTTATCGGTATCAATTTGATTAAACGATTGATCATGGACCAAGCGCAGTGTGTTTTCAAGACGGCGTAAGAACTTATAACCATCCGACAACAGTGCAACTTCAGCACTAGGCAATAGATGTTGCGCCATTAACGCTTGCAACGCACCAAGGGTGTTGCACACTCGCACCTCTTTCACCGAACCACCATGCAGCAATTGAAAATATTGTACTAAAAATTCAACATCAACCATGCCGCCACGACCAGTTTTTATATTAAACTGGCTGGCACCTTCGCGGGCAATCTCTTTCTCCATCCGCTGTCGTAACCGACAGACTTCAGATTGCAATTCAGCGGGCAGCTCTTTTTCCCACGTAATTCGTTCATTAATTCGGTTGATTCGCTCGGTAATCTCCGGGCTACCGACCACAACTTTAGCCTTGGTTAGAGCTTGACGCTCCCACAGTTGCGCTGAAGATTGATGATAATTTTCGTAGGCCGTCAGGCTGGTAACGAGTGGCCCCTGATTACCCGACGGACGCAAGCGGGTATCAATTTCATAAACACGGCCCTCACGGGTAGCGAGGGTTAGCACCGAGATAATGCGCTGTGCAAGTTTCGCAAAATACGCCTGATTGCTCAGCTGCTTAAAGCGATCAGCATCGGTTCCAGTTACCGCTTTGGTTTTCCCCTGACCGCTGTACATGAAAATAATATCGAGATCAGAATGGTAATTGATCTCCATGCCACCGAGTTTTCCCATGCCTAACACGGCAAATTCAGCTTCACTCCAACTGCCCGATGCGCTTTGGCAAAACGGCAGGCCAAAACGGGTGATCAGTTCGGTTCGAGCCATCTCTACCGCCGAGCCCAAACAAACCAGTGCTAAATTACTTAACTGCATTAAGCTACGCCCTTGCAATTCTTCACCACGTAGGTCATTGAGGGCAATGCGTAAAAACTCTTCATTCCGGAACCGGCGCAAGGTATCAAGCCGATCTTCGTAATCGAGGGTATCGGCCATTTGTGTCGCCAACTCATCGCGTAACACTTCCAATGACTTAGCACCCACCACATGACAACTAGACACCAATGAATCTAAAATTTCAGGTCGCTGGATGAAAATACGTGACAAAAACGTACTGGTACTAAACAGCGAGATTAACAACTGAATGATGCCAACATTTTCGGCCAACAAAGCATAAAGGGTTCCATGTCCACGCGCACGTAACAAAAAATCTTCAAAATTGTTAAATGCCATGTCGGGTTCAGGCGCATCAATAATAGCCTGAATAATAAGTGGCAGCACGCGCTCGTAATAACGCCGCACACGACGGGTCATATGGCTACCGAACTTGCCTTCGCGAAAACGCACCAGAGTCTCATATGCCGTATCGGGCTGGCGAAAGCCGTGTTCTTCTAAAACATCCTTAACGAGATCACTATCGCTCTCTTCATCAAGTAAAAAGCGAATAACAGGTTTAATTTCATCAACGGACTCATCTTCACTGACATAAAATAGCCCACGGTAGATGCGCGTCACCTGATCTCGGTGTTCCTCTAAAACCTGTTTAAAGGTTGTGTAATCTTTAAAACCGCAACGACGGGCAAGATTCAACAGTTCGCCATCATTGGTCGGTAAATTATGCGTTTGGCGCTCCTGAACCACTTGGATACGATGTTCAACAGTACGCAAAAAGATATACGCTTGGCGTAAGGTTTGAGCATCTTCAGCGGGAACATGTCCTTCATCGCGTAGCAGACATAACGCCCGTAACGTACTTCGTTCGCGGACCAGCGGGTTCTTGCCCGCATAAACCAATTGCAGCGCCTGAGTGAAAAATTCAATCTCGCGAATGCCACCCTTGCCGAGCTTGAGGTTATTTTCACACTCTTTTTGTTGCGCTTGATGACTATCGATCTTCTTCTTCATCTGCTTGAGATCATCGACCATGCCGTAATCGAGATAGCGCCGATAGATAAAGGGCTGTAAGGCTTTGAGCAATTGTTCGCCTAACTCTAAACTCCCTGCAACAGGCCGCGCTTTCATCATCGCCGAGCGTTCCCAGTTTTGCCCCCAGCTCTCGTAATAACCTTCGGCTGCGTCGAGAGAACACGCCATCTCACCACTACGACCCTCAGGTCGCAGATCTAAATCAACACGAAAAACAAAACCATCCGCCGTTATTTGACCAATTGCGCGGGTCAAACGTTCCCCTAACTTGACAAAATAGCTATGCAGTTCGATTTTGTTTTTAACCGCCCCCGTCGCGTCAGCAACGCCAGTGGTTGTTCCATGCGATGACGAATAAAAGTAGATCAGATCAATATCTGATGAAAAGTTCAACTCCCAGCCACCAAATTTCCCCATACCGAGAACAGTGAAGGTTGCTTGTTCAGGTGGCGAATCGGGTTGATTGTCATCTTCAACATCGACCAATGGCACACCGTATTGAGCCTGCATCAACTGTTCACAGTGGCGGCAGGCGACCTGCAATGTTGCTGCCGCTAAACTTGACAGCTCAGCGGTCACTTCAACAAGATCAGCGACCTCACTGAGGTCACG
>MAXR01000290.1 GCA_001751155.1 Desulfuromonadales bacterium C00003068
AGACTGCTTGAGACCAGATTTTCGAGAATTTGAGAGCGAATAGCTGGCCTATTTGTCGATAATTATCGGGAATATGGGCCAAGTCAGGCTATTTCGCAGTAGGTCCATGTTAAGTCCGACAGGCTGCTAGGGAAGATCAAACAGTATGCGATGTTCACAATGTGGTTATCATAGCTTTGACGGTTTAGAAAACTGTAAAAAATGCGGCACAATTTTGTCCAGTAAGGGAAGCCCTGTTGTGGATGCCTTGTGTGAACTGGATGCTCCAGCACAACCCTCTTTAGCCTTAGCGCCCCTAAACTTACCCGCGAAGCAGATGGTTCAAAATAGTGAAACTTCCACGCCTCGTAATGAGAGGGTGTTTCCCTCTTTTTTACAGTCACGTGATCATGACGGGAACTTTATTACTGGGGTGGATGAGGATATTACCAGTTTTGTGTCAAAGAGTGAGGAATCCTCAGATGATGACGTACCTCATTACGTTGTTCGTCGCATTATTGCAACAATTGTTGACCTCGTTGTTGTTGCTGCGATCTGGTGTAGTTTTGTCGCCGTCGGCGCATGGGGCCTCGATCAGCCACTCCTCGATTTTTTATACTTATTGCGCGAAAATATGTCCTTGCGCATCACCTACTATCTCATCTTGATTGCATCCCTGTTGAGTTACTTCACCTTGTTGCATTGTGCAGGTCAAACTATGGGGAAAATGATGGTTAAGCTCACTGTTGTCAACGAAAAGGGTGACGTGCCAAGCTTCGCTGAGGGTTTTTTTCGTACCGTCGGTGGTCTGTTGTCGCTGTTGTGTGGCGGTTGGGGTTATTTTCGCGTACTGTTTGATGGTGAACAGCGAGGCTGGAATGATCGTATTTCCGGAACTCATGTTGTGGCAAATGTTGATGCGCTGGCCGATAAAGCTGACCCAATGGTATGTGAATCAAAATGTGACGAGGTGAACGGATGAAATTTGTTAAAATGCAGGGTGCTGGTAACGATTATGTTTATGTTGATTGTTTTAACCAAACAGTTAATGATCCCGTCACTCTTGCGCAACAAGTAAGTGATCGCCATTTTGGTATCGGTTCAGATGGTTTAATTTTGATCCTGCCGTCGCAGTGCGCCGATGTTCAGATGCGTATCTATAACGCCGATGGCAGTGAAGCTGAGATGTGCGGCAATGGTGTGCGCTGTGTGGCGAAATACGTCTATGATCACGGTATTGCGGTGAACAGTTGTCTGACCGTTGAAACACAGTCAGGCGTATTGACATTGGAACTGTTTACTGATGGCAATGACAAGGTCAATCGGGTTCGTGTTGATATGGGCCAGCCACGTTTATGTCGTCATGAAATTCCGATGCTCGGTGATGGTCAAAGTCAAGCTCTCAACGTGACTCTTGAAGTTGAAGACCGTACCTTTGTTGTCAGCTGTCTATCCATGGGCAACCCTCATTGTGTTGTTTTTGTCGATGATGTTGAAAACTTCCCTGTCCATTATTGGGGGCCGTTGATCGAAAACCATCCACAGTTCCCACGGCGAATCAATGTTGAATTTGTTCAAGTGATCTCAACCACTGAGGTGCGTCAGCGCACATGGGAACGCGGTGCGGGGGAGACTCTTGCCTGTGGTACCGGTGCTTCAGCCGTTACTGTTGCGGGTTTTCTAGCGGGGCACACACAGCGTATGATTACCAATCACCTCGCTGGTGGTGAACTGCAAATGGAGTATCACGAATCGGGAGCACTCTATATGACTGGTCCGGCAGTTGAGGTGTTTAGTGGCGAGTTTCCAGAGTCGAAACCTTAGAGGATGAAAGCGATCCTGTTCGATCTTGATAACACCCTGTACGGGGCGGACCGTGCGTTGTTCAACCTCATTGATGTGCGTATTAACCACTATATGCATCACGTGATTGGCATTAATAAAGATCACGTGGACACTTTGCGCCAACGCTACTGGCAACATTATGGTGTAACGTTGCAAGGTCTTATCCGTGAACACGACGCCGACCCTGAAGACTATTTAAATTATGTTCACGATATCGATGTTCCCAGTCGTTTATCTGAAAATAAACCGTTGCGCAATATGTTAAAAAACCTTCCGCAGCGCAAGTTTGTCTTTACTAACGGTAGCCTTTGCCATGCTCACCGTGTTCTGAATTGCCTTAAGATTGAGGACTGTTTCGAGGATATTTTTGATATTCGAGTCAGTGATTACATTCCCAAGCCCCATCGTTCACCCTACGATGCGGTGTTAACTGCAACGGGCTTAACTGGTGAAGAGTGTGTTATGGTGGAAGATTGCATCGAAAATTTACACACCGCATCAGCATTGGGGATGAAAACCATTTTAGTCAGTGACCAAGAGATCCATCACGATGTTGATGCTGTGGTTCGCTGTGCCGAAGAGGTTGGTGGCGTCATTCAAGATTGGATGGCCTAAGCGATGAGAGCTGTGATTCAGCGTGTTACCTCAGCACGTGTTGAGGTCGATCAAACCGTTACCGGTTCCATCGCTCAAGGGCTGGTGGTTTTGTTGGGTGTTGCCGCAGGAGATACCGAAAAAGACCTTAACTATTTGGTTGATAAAATCCTCAATTTACGGATTTTTGAGGATGAAGAGGGCAAGATGAATCTCTCCCTCGCTCAAATTGAAGGTGAACTGCTCGCGGTGTCGCAATTTACTCTGTTAGCCGATTGTCGTAAGGGGCGACGGCCTGGGTTCTCGGCGGCGGCACCACCTGAAAGCGCACGGCAACTGTATGATCTTTTTGTTGATCAGGTCCGTCAGCGTGGTATCACAGTTGGCTGTGGTGTGTTTCAAGCGGATATGCAGGTCCACTTGGTTAATGACGGTCCGGTCACCATGATGCTCGATAGTCGAAAAGAGTTTTGATCACCGATCACAAAAATAATGAGTCCGGTTGCATACTGTCTTAAGTGACGAGTATCGACAGCCTAGAATAAAGGATAATGCAGATGGAAGAAGCACCGCAGCAACCAAGTGAATTTAGCCGTTCGTCGCGTAAGCGTGATGCAAAATCTATAGAACAACTCGTTCACGATTTAGTCGATATGGCTGATGCTGATTTTGCTCGACTACCCGCTTCAGAACGTATTTTGAGTGAGCTTGCGCAAACGCGTGTTACGAAAGGGCATGGTTCGAGAAAACGGCAGATCAAGTTTGTTGCTGGTTTGTTACGTGCTGACCTCGATGAGGCGGATCAGCTCAAAGCATTCGTTGCCGGGGATCATCAACAGCAACGCGATGATACGCGCTTAACGCATCAACTGGAGGTGTTACGCGAAAAGTTGTGTAACAGCGAAACGGCTCAATGTGCTTTGGAAGAGGCGCGTGAACTATTTTCAGGTTTAGATGTGCTCGAGTTAAAGCGGTTAGTGAGTACATACAAAGGGTCCGAAGATAAGAAAAACTATCGTCAGATTTTTCGTTGCTTGCGTGATGGCAGTGATGCCAGCCTTGCTGCTGCTGAACAATAAAATCTGTGGTTAGAGAGAACACCTTAACCCTTAATCAAATAAAAACAACAAAAGCCCAGAC
>MAXR01000291.1 GCA_001751155.1 Desulfuromonadales bacterium C00003068
AGTTGGAATTGCAGCGATATATGAAAGATAATAATATCGTTGCTATCGAAGATCGCATGACTGTCACACCTGAAAAACTTTCGGAAATAAATATCCAGTTGGTCCGCGCACAATCACGACGCAAGGAACTGGAAGCGCTTTATTCGAAAGTCCGGAAGCTTGGACATAACTATCAAGCCGCCACCACTATTTCCGCCATATCTGTCGATCCAGCGCTGCAGGCCATACGTGCTCAAATCTTGGGAACCGAAAAGAGCATCATGGAGCTATCCAATAAATATGGTCCGAAACATCCCTTGATGGTCAAGGTTAAGGGCGATCTTCAGGTTTTGAATCGTAAGAGAAATCAGGAAATTGACCGGCTTGTTGAATCGATAAAGAACGAATATGAGTTGGCGCAGGCCAATGAAATAAGTTTGCGTGCCCAATTAAGCTCTACAAAAACCGAAGCGCTGCTACTGAGCGAAAAGTTTATTCAATATGGTGCGTTAAAGAGGGTGGTCGATACCAACCGCCAGCTTTACGATGCGTTGATGCTGAAATTGAAAGAGAAGAGCATTACGGAAGAGACCCGTCCTGTAAATCTGTGGATTGTTGAAGAAGCTACCATTCCTTCCAAGCCGGCTCGTCCTTGGGTAGCCATGAATCTGCTGCTGGCAGCGATAGTCGGTGGTTTAGGCGGGCTGGGCCTGATCTTGTTCTTGGAGTACCTCGACAATACCATCAAGGACCCCGAAGAGGTTGAAGCCAGGTCAGGCATACCGGTTTTGACGACGGTCAGTCTCTGGCGCGATCCCGCTAAAAGTCTTGACCATGCAGTTTGGGACGATCCGCATTCGTCTTTTGCCGAAAGTTATCGGGCTCTTCGGACTGCCATACAGCTCTCGTTCCCCAATAGCCCACCCAAAAAGATTCTTTTGACCAGTAGCGGCATGGGAGAAGGCAAGACCACAACGTCGGTTAACCTGGCCTTCGCCTTGGCCCACTCTGACAATCGGGTGCTGCTTATAGAAGGCGATCTGCGTAAGCCGCGTCTTCACAAAATGCTGAAAATCAGTAATGTCAAAGGCCTGAGCAGTTACTTGGCAGGTGCTGCAGATATCAATATTATTCAAAAGGGACCCTTGCCCAAACTTGCCATTATTCCTGCTGGACCGATTCCCCCGAATCCTTCTGAATTGCTGACGTCAAATCGCATGAATGTTCTACTCGATTCGATGAGCAAAGAGTTTGATTTTATCATCTGTGATTCGCCGCCCATCTTGCCGGTGGCAGATACTCGTATCCTTTCCCGACTGTTCGATGGGGTCATTATGATCAGTAAATCAGGGGTCACTACTTACGAACTGTTGGAACGCTCGCGCAAGCTTCTTGATGATATGGGTGCACGTATACTTGGCTTAGTGATCAACGGTTTCGATGCCAAAGCAAGTGGGTATTATCATCAGGATTATTATTATGGCGAGGATCAAGATAAAAGTTCTGTTGCCACAAAATTTTAGAATTGAATGAGAATGATTGATATTCATTGCCATATTTTACCCGCTATAGACGACGGTTCTTCCAGCCTGGAAGAATCTCTGGCCATGGCCGAGATTGCTATTGCAGATGGCATCAGCACGATTGTCGCTACCCCGCATATTAAGGGTGAAGTGCATTTGCCCCAGTTTCTGCTCCAGCAGGTGGAGGAATTAAACACAGTGCTGAAAAAACGGGGTTACCCGTTGGATATTCTGACTGGGGCTGATGTTAGTGCCATGTTGCCTCCTCAGGAAATTGCCCGCTACACCATAAATGGTGGGAAGTATTTCTTGCTCGAATTTCCCCATAGCCATTTGCCGATGAATGCCAATCAAATGGTTTTTGAAATGCTGCTTGCTGGCTTGCTTCCAATTATTACCCATCCCGAACGAAACCCTACCATTATTCGGGAACCGGAACGCTTATTCAGCCTGGTGGATGCCGGCTGCTTGGTTCAAGTTACCGCCGGGAGCCTGACAGGGAATTTCGGGCAGGACTCCAAGGATTGTGCTGCATATCTTTTAAAGATGGGACAGGTGCACTTTCTTGCCAGTGATGCTCATTCAGCGACCCATAGACGTCCTGTTCTGTCGGAAGGGGTTGAAGCTGCTACCGCGATTATTGGTGAACAAGCCGCACATAAGTTGGTTACATTGAATCCTGCCGCAGTTCTGGCTGGAAGGAGCTTGGATGGATAGAGTTCCGCTACCACTTTTGGCTCTGGTTTTATTACTGGCACCAATATCTGGGTTCTGGACGGTGGGATGGCTAAGCGGAGCACTACTGCTTATCCCATTGATCGCGCTCTGTGCTTGGTTGTGGTTCAGTGGGCATGGCATCGGCCCATTTTCCCCGCCGCCAGGTTTAGGCGCCCTGCTGTTTTTGATCGGCTGGGGATTATTGCAAATGATCCCTATGCCGTTATTTTTGATCAAGATCTTTTCCCCACACGCCTGGCAGATCTACCACCAGAGTGTTGAAGTTCTCTCTCCGTCCCTATGGGTTCCCTTGTCTTTGAATCCCCAAGGTACTCTGCAAGCTATTCTTATCCTGTGTGCCGGCAGCGCCTGTTATTTTTTGAGTTTCTGCTTTTTTAACAATAGGGGGGATTTCAAACTTGGGGTCCTCTGGCTTACAGGGATNNGGCGATGGGTATGATATTTTTGCGCTTGCTTGTTCTGCTGATACCAAAAGTGATTTCTCCGGGCCATAAACTAGCTGCTATTCTGAATCTGGACCTGGGCTCTATCGCCTTGCTGATGCTGATGCTGGGCCCTTTGGGGCTCTCAGCCTTGCTTGCTTTTCGTCCTGCCGCTCGTTATGGTTCGTGGCTAGAGCGCATTGGCACCTATTGGCAGATGACAATGCAAGATCATTTTTTGATTATAGCT
>MAXR01000292.1:0-1810 GCA_001751155.1 Desulfuromonadales bacterium C00003068
TTAATGATTAACGGAGATACGCACCGCAAACGTCTGGGACAGCCCCTGGTGAAGCTGGGGACAATCCCGAGTTTACTAGGCCATCATTATCTGCCAACACCCAACCATCCTTAAACAACTATACAACCAGAGAAAACTATAGTAACCTACGTTACGGTAACTTGCATTACGGTAATTGCTAAACATAGGACAACCACCATGAAATTTTACAACAGAGAAAAAGAACTTAAACACCTTAGACGCATCGAACAAGCCTCACACACTTCATCTAAAATGACAGTGATCGTTGGCCGCAGAAGAATTGGCAAAACCAAGCTAATACAAAAAGCCTTTACCGATAAGGTGTATTTTTTTGTTGCCAAAAAGAATGAAGCACTCCTGTGTGAAGAGTTTTGTGCCATCATCGAAAACAGCCTCAACATCAAGGTGCATGGCCAATTCTTCAAATTCATCGACCTGTTTGAATTTCTTTTGGAACAGTCAAAGGCCCGCCCAATAACCCTTGTCATTGATGAATTTCAGGAATTTTTAAGTATCAATACCAGCCTCTATTCCGATATGCAAAACATTTGGGATACCTATAAAGACAGCACAAAAATGAACCTTGTTTTGAGTGGCTCGGTTTATTCTCTTATGAACAAAATATTCGAGGATAAAAAAGAACCCTTGTTTGGTCGGGCCGATTACAAGATTCACCTGAAACCATTTACCACCACAACGATAAAAGAGATCTTACAAGAAAACAACCCTAAATACAGCCCAGATGATCTGCTATCGCTCTACATTCTTACTGGGGGGATCGCCAAATATATCGAAATATTTGTTGACCATAACGCATTGACTTTCCATGCACAACTCGATCTTGTTTTCGATGAATATTCGCTGTTTCTCGAAGAGGGAAAAAACCTCCTCATTGAGGAGTTTGGCAAAGACTACACCACCTATTTCTCGATCCTGTCGCTTATCTCGTCATCGAAAACAACACGCAGTGAAATTGAGGGAACTTTAGGCAAAAATGTTGGTGGCTACCTTGATCGACTCGAAAACGAATACACCGTCATCAAAAAAGTGAAGCCTATTTTCGCCAAACAGGGCAGCCGCACGGTTAAATATGAAATTATCGATAACTTTTTCAACTTCTGGTTTCGATTTATCTACAAATATCGCAGTGCTATCGAAATCGAAAATTATACATATGTAAAAGAGATCGTTTTGCGGGATTATTCAACTTATAGCGGACGTTTTTTAGAGAAATTCTTTATTGAACAGCTCAAGCACTCACAAAGCTTTTCCACCATTGGCACGTATTGGGAAAAGAAGAACTTGAATGAAATTGACATTGTTGCCGTCAATGATGAGTTGAAAACGATGGTTATTGGTGAAGTAAAGCGTAACGCGGAGAAAATTGATTTACACAAGCTTGAATTCAAGGCGCAAAAATTGATGGCTAAACATCCAGAGTATAGCGCTGAGTTTGTGGGTTATTCGTTGCAGGATATGTGAGCAATCGTAACAGTTCATTGCGTTCGGCGGCGGCAAAGGGGGGACTGAACTGCTATACAACTTTCATTGTACACAAACTAGAGCAAACACCGATAAGTGGTCACCGACCACTGGCGTAACCCAGCGCGGCGCGTGACTCGCTAAATGAAACAATTTAGGTACCACTCAACAACTAGAGAACCACACTGCACCAATCCCCTCTACACCATCATAACGAATTAAAACCGATTTGGAGGTCGAGAGGCCGACGAACCGCCAATGTTACGTAAGTGGGAAACGGACTCATTGTGGGTAGAGTGCGGCCCGC
>MAXR01000292.1:1826-3517 GCA_001751155.1 Desulfuromonadales bacterium C00003068
CTTACTTTTTTGGGGCCAGTCAAAAAAGTACGTCGGCTGCGGGACGAAACCCGCGAACTTGAACTTGGTTTTAAGGGTTAACGGAGGTACGCACCGCAAGCGTCTGGGACAGCCCCCGGTGAGGCTGGGGACAATCCCGAGTTTGCTTGAATTTGTGGTACGTGATCAACATTAAACGACGGATAATAACATCTATTGGCTAAAGTAAACTGGGGTTGCGCCCCCAGACCTCGCCATACTTTTAGTATCATCCAAAAGTATGCAAAACATGACCCGCAATTGTCTTGCCCTACGGGTTCCCTCACTCCAATCGCTTACAACGAGAAACCCGTAAAAACTCGCTCCGCTCAAACAGTTTACGGGAAACCTTCTCGTTGACGCTCATTCGCTCGGCGGCGGCAAATGGGGGAGCTTGGTTCTAAACAACAAACCCGTCGGGCAGTGCCCGACCTACCTCAACCCCCTACCCCTGCTTCAATCCTTTACTCACCACCTCATATAGATCCGACGAAATCCCCGCCGCTGCCACTAACTCCTCCAACGCCAACTTCATCGCCCCAGAACGCTGAGCATCGTAACGAGTCCAGCGCAACAACGGCGTCACTAAACGGGCAGCAATTTGCGGATTAAAGGTATCGAGCTGGGCAATCTGCTCTTGCAAGAAACGATACCCCGAACCATCGCCGGCATGAAAGTTGACCATGTTGCCGTGGCAAAAGGCACCGATAAGCGAACGCACCTTGTTGGGGTTTTTCAGATCGAAGGCCTCGGAATCAAGCAATTCACGCACCTGCTGCAAACAATCTGAACGGCTGGAGCGCGCTTGCATCGCCAACCATTTATCCACCACCAGTGGATCGCACTGCCAGCGCTGATAAAACTCATCAAATGCTGCTTGGGTTTTGGCACTAGGGATATCTGCCATGATAGTCAAAGCAGCACTGACATCGGTCATATTATCGCCACGCTGATATTGCTCATAAACCAGATCGCGCATCGCCTCATCATCAAGGCGACCTAAGTAACTGAGGCAAACATTTTTCAGACTGCGTTGCCCTACGGCGAGAGGGTCAAGAGAATACTCACCATCAACATGGCAACGGGCATAGCAAGCACTAAACTCCTGCTGCAAGGTACGAGCGAGGATCATCCGCATGAAGCTACGCGCACCGTGAATCGCTTGCGGATCGATCTGTTCCATCTGTTCAGCGACATAACTCTCTAGCGGTAACGTCAACGACAGCGCCAACAACGATGGATCGCTGATCTCATCATTCAACAGCATCCGCACCGCTTCGATGTAATCGTTATCGAGGGCGAGTGGTCGATCATTTTGAATATCGGCAATCAGATCCATCATCAATTGCACGGCCAAACGTTGTCCGGCATTCCAGCGGTTAAACGAATCGTTATCGTGAGCCATCAAAAAAGCGAGATCAGTGACACTTTGTTCCATCACCAATTTGACGGGTGCCGAGAAATCGCGCAACACAGAAACCACCGCACCAGCAGGGATATCGACAAAGGTGAAGCTCTGCTCGACGGCGGTCAACTCCAACACCCGTTCCGTTGCAGCACTGCTCTCATCTGTGTAGCGCAATGGTAGCAGCTGGCCATTGCTAGCGATCAAAGCAACCCGTACCGGGATATGGAATGGCTGCTTATCCATCTGCCCCGCCGTATCGGCACAC
>MAXR01000293.1 GCA_001751155.1 Desulfuromonadales bacterium C00003068
TGGTGAGGTCGTACACTGTGTTGACGATGAAAGCGGTATGTCGAATAGTGGTATTGAATTTGATTCACTTGATGCTGATCAAGCGGCAAAACTGGCCACTTTTTTAGAAGCATTTAGCGCAACTAAAACTCCGTAGCGATTTATATACTTTATGCAATTACCATGGATTGAGGGGCAGGTTCCCCTCATGCTAGCTCCGATGCAGGGACTGACAAATCGCGCTATGCGATCGGTCCAGCATCAAATTGGTCATCCTGATGTCCTGTTTACGGAATTTCTCCGTGTAAAACAATCCACTCACCATCGAATATCCCGTAATGATCGCCGTGAATCTGCGGCACAAATTTCAGACACGCCCCTGGTTGTGCAACTCATTGGTCACACCGCTTTGTCTTTAGCTGAAGCTGCGCAGATGGTGCAAGACCAGGGTGTACAACATATCAATATTAATATGGGCTGCCCCTTTGGTCGCACCACCTCGGGTAAGACGGGTGGCGCGATGCTGAGTGTTCCCGAGCTGCTGCCAGAATGTCTGCGCGCGGTTCGTGAGATGGTCGATGGGAGTTTATCCGTTAAGATTCGGGCGGGATACGATAACCCCGAACAAATTTTTGAATTACTGCCGATGTTTGAGGACGAAGGGGTCGATTTTTTGATTCTTCATCCGCGAACGGTGGTGCAAAAATACGAAGGTAGTGCCGATCACAATATTACCCGCAGAGTGGTGGCGGCAACGTCAATGCCGATTATTGCCAATGGTGATGTGGTCACGGCGAAACAGGGGATGGCTCTATTGGCTGATAGCGGAGCAGCAGGACTGATGATTGGTCGTGGGGCGATTGCTGACCCGTTAATATTTGAACGTCTACGCGGTCGTGCACCAGCACGGGTTGATGCCTCGCGGCAGAAACAAGAAGCGTGTGACTATTTGAAGTATGTTTTGGTTGCTTATCAGGAATTGTTTTGTGGTGATCAGCAAGTGTTGGGTAAGTTAAAAGGGGTGGTGGCGTGTTTTTCTGAACCATCGCTACAACGTTGGGTTAAACGGTTACGACGCTGCAGAAGTTTGGAGGGCTTTGTCGCAGAATTGGAATAATTGAGATGTTTTGATAGCTGAAAATAGACGGTGGAAACTGTTTTAATTTAAATCTGTCCGTACTCGTAGGTGTCGACAGTATGCAATGTTTGTTTGACTTGATTCACTGTTCATGGTAGTTAGCGTAGCACTGTATAAACAAAATATACAGTAGTGCGCAGTTTTGCTTAAATACTGTGTAAGATAATTTCTTAGAGCTAACCTGCTGGTCACTGCGAGGGTGACGATGGTTGGCAAACTGCTGAAGTAAGGAGTTTATTGATGGTGAAAAAGGTGTCGCGTTGGATGTTGTTGAGCGTCATGACAGCAGTGTTGCTGTTTACTGGTGCGCAAAGTGTTCTGGCAGATATGGAAACCTGCCTAGAGTGTCACGAAGACGTTATTGTTGCTAACGAATTTATGACATCCGTTCACGGTGAAAATGAGATCGGTTGTCTTGATTGTCACAGTATTGATAATTTAGATGCTCACGTAGATGATGGAATTCTTCCTGGGCCAGTTGATTGTGCCGGGTGTCATGATTCTGTTGCGGCTGAACATAGCAATAGTGTCCATGCTGAAAATGAAGTGGGCTGCACTGAGTGCCACACCTCAATTCATACACTAGCGCCTGCTGCAGACGTAAAGCAGTCGGTCGTTGATGGCTGTACAAACTGTCACGAAATGGACGGCTATACCGAATCAAGTCACGGTCTTGCTGTTGCTGCCGGCAACCAAGATGGTGCCTCATGTGCCGATTGTCACGGTCTGCACGAGATCGTCGGACTTTCGACTTGCGATGTTAAAACATCGCGTATGTTCCGCACCGAAGTCTGCATTACCTGCCATGGTAACGAAGAGATGATGGAGCGTAACGACGTGTACAGCGGTGCTGTTCACACTTATCTCGATAGTTATCACGGTAAGAGCTTCCGTTTAGGTTATCCTGAAATTACTGCAACATGTGCCGATTGTCATGGTAGCCACGATATCATGCCTGAAGATAATGCTGCATCGATGGTAAATATTGAAAATCGTGCGGATACCTGTGGTAAATGTCACGATGGTTCAACTCGCCTGTTCAGTAAGTTCTATTCTCATGGCGATCACTCTGACTTTACCAATTACCCTGTTCTCGCGGTAACCTTTTGGGCGATGACAACGTTGCTTGTTGGTACCTTCTCTGTGTTTTGGCTCCACTCCATCCTGTGGATGATTCGTGGTATTGCTGAAAATAAAGAGAAAAAAGCGGCTCTTGCTGCGGGTAAAGCACACATCGAAATTCCCGATGGTCATCGTGTTTACAAGCGTTTTGAAAACTACCACATTTTCATGCACATACTGGTTGTTACTAGCTTCTTGATCTTGGCTCTTACTGGCCTCCCACTGAAGTTCTATAACCAGCACTGGGCGCAAGTGATGATGGACTTCTATGGCGGTACCGCTAACGCAGCGTATGGTCACCGTGTTGGTGCATGTATTACATTTGTTTACTTTGGTATGGCTCTCGCTCTTAGCTTCAACTTCCTCTTCCTGCGCAAAGATCTCCCAGGGATGTGGTTGCAGCGTCTGTTTGGTCCTGATTCATTGATGCCAACCTTACGTGATATTAAAGACGTAACGGGTATGGTTCGTTGGTTCCTCTGGAAAGGTCCAAAGCCAACATTTGAGCGTTGGAACTACTGGGAGAAATTTGACTTTATCGCCGTATTCTGGGGTATGTTTGCCATCGGTGGTTCAGGTCTTATGCTGTGGTTCCCTGAATTCTTCGGCCTGTTCTTGCCGGGTTGGGTCTTCAATGTTGCGACAATTGTCCACTCGGACGAGGCGTTGTTGGCAACTGGTTTCATTTTCTCAGTTCACTTTTTCAATACTCACTTACGCCCAGAGAAGTTCCCAATGGATTTCGTTATTTTCAATGGCGAGATGCACAAAGAGGAGTTTGTTGAAGAGCGTGGTGATCAGTGGAAGCGTTACGAGCAGATGGGTATTACTGAAAAGTTCTACAAGGAAAAGCCATCTAGCCCAATCTATGGTATTGCACTGAGAATCTTCGGATTTGTTGCAGTAGCCATTGGTGTTGCATTGCTGGTGTTAATGGTTATCTCCATTATTGGTGGTAGTCACTAAACACAGCGAAGTAAATTGTGATATAAAAAAGGGAGTTGCTTCGGTAACTCCCTTTTTTTATTGGTTGTGTAACGTGTTTCCACTTTGTTTTAGGNNCATTCATTTGGTGTCATTGGTTTAATTTTAAATGCCCTTGGCGGCGCTTCGACCCTGTGGGGTGTTTATCTTATCGCTTTTAAATCAGGAGTTGAAATGTTCGGTTGGGGCGATGCGAAAACATTTGGCTATCTGTTCTTTTGTGTTGGCTTGTGTTTTGTGTTTGCAGGGGTGTTGCTCGCCCGATATGCACGAAGCCGTTGATCAATTTCGAAAAATGTGTGAGGATGCCTCTTCTGTATACATTTCTTTGCCTTCCTGGAAATATTAGTTTTCAAGTCTAAAGGTTTTATATGTCGTTGCGCCACTCATTGTTAGTGAAATTTATGACTGTTATCAGTGCGGTGTTATTGATAACTATGTTTATTTCTGTTGTGGTGAACGTGCGCTTTCAACGTCAGATCACGCAAGAAAATTCGTTGCACGAAGCCGATTATTTCAGTGAAACCATTTTACGTTCTACCTATTATCAGATGCTTGAAGATGATAGGGATATGTTGTACCAGATGATTGATGAAGTGGGGGCGATGCCAGGAATTCGGCGCATTCGCTTGTTTAATAAAGATGGAGTGATTAATTTTTCGACCGATAAGCAAGAGGTCGGGACGATTTTGCAGCACAATTCTGAAGGGTGTAGTATTTGCCATTTAGATGCTGGGGCGCCCCTTGCCTACGCACCCACTGCCGCTCGTGGCCGGACGTTTTATGACGAAAGTGGCGAGATGTTCCTCGGTGTTACCAAGGCAATCTACAATGACCCAAGTTGTTACACTGCCGATTGCCATTACCATACGCAAGATCGTGAACTCAACGGAATTCTCGATGTTCAGATTAGTCTAAAAAATAGAATGGCTCAGGTCGATGTTTTCCGAAACTACTTTGTTGTTTTGACCTGCGTGTTATTGGTGTTGTTGTTTGTTGCCTTATTGTTGTTGACTAAGCGACTCATTATCACCCCCGTCAATGTTTTACTTGAGCATCAACGGCGTATTTCGGCGGGAGATTTAACCAGTTGTATCGAAGATACGCCGCGCGACGAATTGGGCGAGTTAGCCCGCGGGGCCAATGAGATGACGCGTAGTCTCAAGGCCTCACAGGATGAAATTCGTAATTGGACCAACACCCTTGAAGCACGTGTTGGCGAGCGAACCGAACAGATTCAAAAGATGCAAAGTACCCTTGCGCGCTCCGAACGTCTGGCTTCTCTCGGCAAGCTTGTTGCGGGTATAGCTCACGAAATCAATAATCCGCTCACAGGGATCTTGATGTTCTCGTCAATGGCGGGTGAAACACCAGGAATTGATCAACAGCTGAAGGATGACCTGGCAACCATTACTCGTGAAACAGAGCGTTGTGCCGGCAT
>MAXR01000294.1:0-2179 GCA_001751155.1 Desulfuromonadales bacterium C00003068
GCCCCCCATGTTGATATGGATGTGGTGGTCAACCGGCTTGCCATCGATCCTATAGTGAGTTGGCGCCAAGAGGTCTTAAGTCCATTTAGTGCTGATATCGTTGTCAATGGTGGCGGCCTCAATCTTGAGGGAACCCTCTCGCCATTTGCTCCCCATACTCTTGTCGATAGTTCGCTTCAGTTAACGGGGTTTGAACTCAATACCCTGGCACCACTGCTTGATCAAGCGGGAGTCAGTGAGGCAGCGGGACGACTGGATTGTGCTGTACAGCTGAATGTGAAGAAGGCTGACGATGAAGCTCAGGCCATACAGCTTGCTATGGATGGTGAGCTGAAGGCGACGGCATTGCAAGGGGGGACTGTAGCGTTATTTGTGCATCGCTTAAGCAGCCTGTGGGCGGGAAAAATTGAGTATATTTTCTCTTCATCGCCACAGTTGGGGCTAAAAGGCGATCTTTCGTGTACTGATGTTGATCTCGATCTATTGGCAGCAGGGTTGAAAATAGAGCAAAAGGAAATTTCCTGGCAAGGGACGGGAGAATTGAAGGATGAATCATTATCCTTGGCTGGTAATTTGAGTTTGTCAGAAAGTGCCATTCAAGATTTAGAAAAGCAGCGCCAGCTCTTAAAGATTGCGCAACTTGATCTCAAGGTATTAGCGATCACCGGTATCGAACAGATAACAAGTGATCGTCTTGAGCTAAAGGGGCTGCATGTTTTTCAACGCAGCGAGGGGGCCGATTCAACGCATAGTATTGCCATTGAACAAACCTCTGTGGTTGATCTAGCTCTGCGTGAACTGAATCAGCTTCATGTGGCGAAGCTTCATCTTGCGGGGTTAAATGTGGATCTCAACCGTACCGTTAGTGGTGCCCTTGACCTGCAGGAATGGTTTTCACCCGCGCAAAAAGCGGATGGCGAAAGTGTCGATGCGCCGCAATCTGTAGACACGGATAGCCCTTTCACGGTTCAGTGTGGTGAAATTGTAATGGATCAAGGTAGTCAGGTTCGTGTTGTCGATTCAACCATGGAGCCACCCTTACCCGTAACGCTTGGGAAGATTGAGCTTCAGATTGCTGATCTTGATAGCAGTAAGCCGCAACAACCGAGTCCATTAACATTTACGTCAATGGTGGGTCGTTATGCGAATCTTGACTTGAACGGACATATCAAGCCGTTTATGCAACCGATTGGTCTTGAACTCGTTGGTTCGCTGCGTGAATTTAATGTTACGACCGTGTCACCCTACAGCGAGAAAAATATTGGTTATCAACTGCAACAGGGGCAGTTGAATCTCGATTTCACCCTGCCCATTGCCGATGGGATGATGGCTCTAGACAGTGATATCTATCTCAAGCAGTTTCGTTTGCAAGCACTCTCTGCCGAAGATGAGGCCAATGCCTCCAAAGGGATCGGTTTGCCTGTTAATTTAGCCCTGTCGTTGTTACGCGATCGTGATGGCGATATCCATTTGCAACTACCTGTTAAGGGCGATCTGAATGATCCGAATCTGCATATTGGGCCAATTATTCGTAGTGCCCTACTTCACACCTTGCATAATACGGTGATGCTACCTTTAGCACCGCTAGGGATTGTTTCGAAGGCCGGAGAAATGATTGGTCTTGGCAATGCGTTGAGTTTTGAGCGGGTGGTATTTGAACCTGGGACGGCTGTTATGGCACCACCATCGCAAGAGTATTTAGCCAATGTTGCTAAGTTGCTCAGCGAACGGTCACAGTTGACGGTTGCGGTGTGTGGCCGTTTTACCGAGCAAGATCATGACGTCTTTATGTTGGAGGAAAAAGATGAAGACGTGTTGCGAAAAAAACGCCGTGAGCTTGCAGAGGAGCGTGCTGTTGCCGTTAAAGAGCAACTGCTACAAGGTGCTCAGGTCGAGGCCGCACAGTTGTTGTTATGTCGGCCAACGGCAACGGTGCTCTCAGGTGTGGCGGGTGTTGATTTGACGCTACAGTAGTAATTGTCTACAAAAGGTTTCGTTTGCTTTCTGTTCTTTTTTATTTCTTAGGGGATGTTTTATGCGTTGTTGTCGTTCGATGTTTTGTCTGTTGTTGATCTGTTCTTTCACTTTGCTGGCGGTGCCAGCCTGGTCATACGATCAGCCTTCAGTGAATCTTGGTTTTACCAGTTTTGTCGATGGTGGGCCACCTGCGGGTCCCGGT
>MAXR01000294.1:2229-4144 GCA_001751155.1 Desulfuromonadales bacterium C00003068
TTGAATCTGCCTGATCCCGATCTTGAAGTGTGGGTCAGCTTAAGTCAGTTGATCTATCAATCGGATACTCCGGTGTTGTTCGGTGGTAAGTGGGGGCTTGATGTGATTGTCCCTATGGTGGGGCTGGAAAGTGATCCATCGCACTTTATTCCCGATAATAACGCTGGTGTCGGTGATCTTCTCATTGGCCCCTTTATTCAGTGGGATCCGATCATGGGTGAAAATGGCCCGATATTCATGCATCGCATCGAATTGCAGACCATTATCCCTACGGGTAAATACGATGACGATAAAGTGTTAAATCCGGGGAGTAACTTTTGGTCGTTTAATCCGTATTGGGCGGCAACGTTGTTTGTCACTCCCAAGTTAACGGCGACATGGCGTATCCACTATTTGTGGAATGGCAAGAACGACGATCCGTTCGTTGGTTCTGGTCTCGACGATAGCCAAGCAGGCGAAGCTGTGCACGGCAACTTTGCCGTCGCCTATGAACTGATTCCTCATGCGTTACGTATTGGGATAAACGGTTACTATTTTAAGCAGATCAGTAGCTCCGAAGCCGATGGTCGCAATGTGCCAAATACCGGTGAAAAAGTGTTTGCAGTTGGTCCTGGTTTAGTGTGGCATTTAGATCAAAATAATCATCTGTTTGTTAACTCGTATTTTGAGTCGGGTGCTGAGAATCGAACCGAAGGGGAGCGTTATAATGTCCGCTTTGTTCACCATTTTTAACCCGTTGTTTTTTCGTAGAAGTTGCTTCTGTAAATGAATAAAATCGAACACAATATTACCAAGATCTATCTGATTAAAACCGCCCGCTGGTTGATGCTGACCACCCCTTATTTGCCATTGTTTATGGGCGAGAATGGGATCGATAAAAGCAGCTACAGCTTGCTTGGCGGCGATCCATGCCCTGTCGGTGATCCTCTTTGAGATCCCCTCTGGCTATCTGGCCGATGCCATCGGTCGCAAAAAGACGTTGATTTTTGGTTCGCTACTGGGTGCTTTGGGTTATGTAATCTACTCGCTGTCGTTCTCATTTTCTGGTTTTTTATTGGCGATGGTTACGCTCGGGTTGGGCCAAAGTCTAATCTCGGGCTCCGATTCGGCTATGCTGTACGAGACCCTGATGTCGATGAAGAAAGCGGGGGAGTATTCTCGCTATGAGGGTCGGATTATCGCCTTCGGTAGTTTAATGGAAACCATTGGTGCGCCGTTAGGTGGCCTATTAGCAGCGATGAGTTTGCGCTACCCCTTTATTGCTCAGGCGGTGGTGGCACTGATTGCGGTGCCTGCTGCGTTGACTCTGGTTGAGCCGCAGGGGGAGATTGCGGCACAAGGTCGGTCGGCCAATTTGCTGCCAGCGTTGAAAAAATCGTTGCTACTCGACCGTAAACTGTTGTCGCTTGTATGCTATTCGGCGTTGGTTGGTGGTGGAACGTACACCATGGCAAAATCAATCCCGTACTGGTACAACGAAACGGTACAATCCTCGGCATTAGAGTTAGGTTTGTTTTGGAGCGCCCTAAATCTGAGTGCAGCGCTGTTTTCGGCCTATGCATATCGATTAGAGCGCAAAATCAATCGTTTGATTTTTATGGCAACCATTGGCTTCGTTGTTTCGTTAAGTTTTATTGGCCTCGGTTACGCCCCGACCTATCTGGCTATTGCTCTACTATTTCTGTTTTACTGCGTTCGCGGCTTGGCCACGCCAATCTTGAAAAATTACATCAATGACCATACGAGTTCCGATATTCGCGCCACCGTGTTATCGGTGCGGATGTTCCTCGTCTACGTAATATTCGCGGCACTGTTTCCGTTAATGGGTTGGGTGGGGGATATGTCTAGTTGGGGGAATGCGCTGGTGTTTGCTGGTGCTATTTTTGCCTTTTTTACCAGTATTGCAGTGCTGGCT
>MAXR01000295.1 GCA_001751155.1 Desulfuromonadales bacterium C00003068
TCTTCATGTCGTAAAGGATTTAGGCCTTAAAGGACCTTACCGAGGCATGGTTCAACTTACGACGAGTGAAATAGCAGAGGACCTTGCCCACTATTTTACCACCTCCGAACAAACCCCGACCTCTGTTGCGCTTGGGGTTACCCTAAATAAAGATGCCGAAGTTGCGGCGAGTGGTGGTTTCCTAATTCAAGCACTACCTGACTGTGACGACTCACTTTTAGACCAACTCGAACTCACACTCAAAAATTTTACCGCGATCTCAACCCAGCTACGTGAGGGAACCACTCCGCTAGAGATTCTCGACCAACTGATGACCGGTATTCCCTTTACAGTTCATGCAGAATATCCGCTTAACTTTAGCTGTCATTGTAGCCAGCAGCACGTTATCAAAATGTTACAAAGTATCCCACCCGACGATTTACTGGAACTGTCGGAGCGCAGTGAAAATACTGAAATCACCTGTGAATACTGTAAACATAATTACAGCTTTTCACCACTTGCACTCAAAGAGATCATTAGCCGTAAGTAATTATTAGAAACTTAAACGGATAGCTTTCATAATATAAAACAAATATCTCTCTGGAGTAGGCATAGAATCGTGCTAGATTATAAATTGCTCGTTTTCATTTAAGAACCAATTAGATGCAATTAAATTTAAGGGTAAGAGACTATGTCGAAACGGAAAAAGTTCGGTGAAGTATTGATTGAAGAGGGGATTATCGACTCAAAGACCCTCGAACTGGCACTGAAACAACAATCTAAAAGCGGTCAACGGCTTGGTCAAGTACTTGAAGAACAAAATGTTATCTCAGAGCGGGATATTGCCCTCGTATTGGCTCGTCAATTTGGCCTCAAAACAGTTAAAAACATCTCTAACCATGACTTTCCCAAGTCATTACTTGACCTCATAGATAGTGAAAAAGCACTGCAAAAACTCATCTTTCCACTGCAGGTTGTAGACAAAACCATGTATCTCGCTATGGTTAATCCTCTCGACATGGAAACTCTCAACACGTTATCATTTGGCACGGGGTTACGAATTGTTCCTTACTTAACCACCACTAAAGAGATTCATGCTGCAATCAATCAGCACTATTTAAAGTCGATGAATAGCCCTAATCATGGTGACTGGTGGCGAATTCTCGTTTTTGACAATCAAGAACTGGCTTTATCGGCAACGGCAGCGGCATTGAGTAAAGAGGGTTTTGAGGTAACAAAAGTATCCAAACCTGATGAAGCGTTAACAATGATCCATCAAAAGCTGCCCCATCTCATCATCACTGAAGTGTCCATGCCCGGAATAGGCGGCATTGAACTATTCAAGGCCCTCAAAAAGAGCCCACATACAGAGCAGATTCCAATTATTGCGTACTCAAACAAATCAACCGCCAACGATGAAGCAAAATTACTCGATCTAGGCTTTATCGATTTTATAGCGAAGCCCGTTAACGCCATTCGCCTTGTTGCACGAACAAAACGCGCCCTGCGTTTATGTTATGACAACCCCGAAAGACCAACTCGCGATGGAGGGATCAACAGCCCTTCACTTACCGCAAAATGAACCAAGTCAGCACTCTCTTCTGCTGTGAGTGGCAGTGAAAACGGCGCAAGAATTTGTGCTGGCGTTATTTTGCCATCACTTTGAACCAACAACGTTGCAAACACATCGTCAATCGATTCGCAATACACCTCTTCACCACGGCGCAAAAACAATCCCATTGATCCACATTGTTCCGATAACTGGACAAATTCGACCAAGTCAACGTCACCGAGCATAGCGATCTCTTCAACATCATAGTTAAATGATTCAACCCGTAGCGATGGCGCCAAACACCAACATTGATCCAATAAAGCTATTCCTCGCTCTGCCAACGGTTGACAAGGGAGCGTTTCGGGGCCGAGTAATGTATTGGACCAATGGGTATGAAAGCGAATCAGATCAAGGGCAATTGGGATTAAGTTTTCAACCTGTTGTTGGTGAAACAACGCCTCAATGAACGATTGTTGCAGTGCGAAGACGTGTTCTGGACTGTAAGTCCCGTCGTCACTAGTTCTCTCATTACCCTGTTCAACCAACCAGCGGCTAAACTGATCTAACAACTCCACAGCGCTCAACCGACTCGCACGGCACAATGGCAGAAAATAGGCCATCGAACGACCCGTATTATAAAATAGGTCACAGGCTAATGCCAATGCTCGACATTGTTGAAATTGATGCGGGCTTAAGTGTGAACTGTGAGTCACGGTATAGGGGGGAACGGTCAACGCTTGGAGTCCATACTGGTCGCGCTGATCATACAATTTTGTTCCGGGTAACAGAGCCAAGGGGAAAATTTCGACATGATTCGGACAAAACTCGAGTGCATAGTTGATGCTTTCGCATAAGCCAGCATAATCATCATGCGGTAGGCCATAAATCAGATCAATACCAAAAGTGATACCTCCCTCACTCAACATCTTAACCTTATCGCTAAAATTCTGGACATCCAACGAGCGGTTAATATGCTTAAGAACCTGTGGTCGTGCCGACTGTAATCCAACCTGTACCGAACAACAGATCTGCTGGAGCAGTGTCACCGTTTCCAGATCAAGAAACTCGGCCTTTGCTTCTAAATGATAATGAAGTTGTGGCGCGTGCTCAATCAGCAGACGTAATAACTTTTTCCCACGCTCGGCGGGAAAGTTAAACGTCGAATCGAGCACCCAAACTTGAGAAACCCCATGGCGAACAAAAAGTTTCAACTCTTTTTCTAAGCGATCAAGGGGGATTTCTCGAACCCCAGAACTGCCGCGTGCATCGTAACAAAAAGCACACTGAAAAGGGCAGCCGCGCGACGTTTCCCACAAGACACCGTGTTCAGGCTTCAAAACACCACTCAACCAAGGCGAAACCTGTTTGCTCAGATCAATCCCCTTTATCGGGGTAATATCGTCACTCATTTCTGTCAAAACAGCTTGCTGCGCATCATTTTGAATGACAGCACTAAATATGCGTTCTCCCTCACCTGAAACAACAACATCAAAGAGATTCAGAGCTTCAATTTGTTGCGCACAAGCCGTGGCTTCAGGTCCGCCAACAATTAACATGATCTTTGAATCTGT
>MAXR01000296.1 GCA_001751155.1 Desulfuromonadales bacterium C00003068
AGCATACGCCGAGCAGGTTGGATACATTGGGCAACGCGGGCTATCTACCACTGAAATATAGCGTTGAAAAAAACGAACTCCCTGTTTCAGTGGGTTGAGCGGTTCGGCGTCAGTTGATTGTTGGTGGGATGTCGCGGTTTGTCCCCACGGCTGCCATGTTTGTGCTTTGCTGTGGGTCGTTATGAGGCAAAGGCAAAGGGTCAGTAGGCATAACGCGCTACGACAGCAGATATTTCGTACACCACTAGGTAACATCATCCCTATTTTTCATCACTTGTTGTCTTCTGATTGTCAGTATTCTCTGGCTTTATTTCACCCGCTTGTCCGTTTTCAGTTTCTGCGTTTTGTTGATAAAACCGTAACCGTTCAGCCATGATTTTTTCGTAGCCGCGCTCGACAGGGTGGTAAAATTGACGCCCTTGTAGGGTCTCGGGTAGATAGTCTTGCGCCTCGTAACCACTGGCCGAATTGTGGGCATAGCGGTAGCCTGCACCGTAATTAAGGTCTTTCATCAATTGTGTTGGCGCATTGCGAATGTGAAGTGGCACGGCCAACGCACCACTTTGGCGTACTTCGCCAAGGGCATCATTGATCCCTGCATAGGAGGCGTTGCTCTTGGGTGCCGATGCTAAATAGGTGGTGGCTTGGGCCAGAATAATACGGGCTTCAGGCATACCGACAAAGTGAACTGCTTGTTGCGCCGACACGGCAAGTTGCAAGCCTCTAGGGTCGGCATTGCCAATATCTTCAGCGGCCGATATCACTAAGCGGCGCGCAATAAATAATGGGTCTTCACCGGCTTCAATCATCCGTGCCAGCCAATATAGCGCGGCATCGGGATCAGAGCCTCGGATACTTTTTATAAAGGCAGAGATGACATTGTAGTGTTCATCCGCTCCTTTGTCGTAGCGTAGAGCGCGTTGTTGCAGTGTTTGCGAAATGAACGGCTCATCAATGGTGGCACCATTGGCTGTTTCAACAATGAGCTGAAGGTTGCCTAACGCAACGCGCGCATCCCCTTGTGCGAGGTGGGCGAGCAGCTTAATGGCTGATTGGTCAACATTGGTCGGCGGCTGGTCAAAACCACGTGGATCGCTCAGTGCCCGGTGCAGCAGTTGGGTGATCTCTTCGACACTGAGTGTTTCAAGCNNGTTCTCGGTGGTTGCGCCAATGAGAATCAGATCCCCCTTTTCGAGTGCGGGCAAAAAGGCATCTTGTTGTGATTTATTGAAGCGGTGAATCTCATCGACAAAAACAATGGTGCGCGTCGCGTAATGGGCACGATCCTCTTGGGCGCGAGTGACGATTTGGCGAATATCTTTCACGCCATTCATTATGGCCGAAAAAAAGACAAAGCGACTACTGGTGCTTTTGGCAATTACTTGAGCAAGGGTTGTTTTTCCTGTGCCGGGCGGCCCCCAGAAAATAAGAGAACTCAGTTGGTCATTTTCAATAATTAACCGTAACGGGCAGCCCTCGCCAAGCAGATGGGTTTGGCCAACCACTTCGCTCAAACATTGCGGGCGTAATCGTTCTGCTAGGGGTGTTTGATCGTCACTCATGGTGCTTGAAAAGAGATCCATAGGGCCTACATCATTTTGAGGGAACTTCGATATCACCGTGTTGCGGTCGATATTTATTCAAGGATAAATAGGAGATTGTCCGAGAAAACAACAGCCTCCAGATGACACAAAACGTTGGCACTGTAGCACAAATTAGCAACTCGTCTCAATGTTCGAGAATTGGCTGTCAGTGGATAGACTTTGCACGGGGTCTGTGGTAGGTTTTGCGCTGAGATATGATCCTTTTTTATGATGATGATGATGATGAAGAGATAAAGATAGGGGCAGAGATATGAAATCAATCGGTCTTTATGCGAAACGCTCTAATCCTGCTGCAGTGGATGTGGCTTTAGAGTTAAAGCGTTGGCTGGGTGAACGAAATGTTGAAGTGTTGGTTGAGCGCAATTTGGCGGCTGACATGGGTGAACCTGACGGAATTGCTGGTCGTGAACTACCGCAGCGGGTTGAGTGCATTATTGTGCTTGGTGGTGATGGAACGCTGATCTCGGTGGCGCGTAAGGTTGGTGCATTGAATGTACCGATTTTAGGAGTCAATTTAGGTAGCCTTGGTTTTTTGACTGAAATTACTCTCGATGGCTTATACGATGAACTCGAACGGGTTCTCAGTGGTGACTTTACCGTTTCAGATCGCATTATGCTTGAAGCTGGAATTGTTCGTGATGACCAACAGGTTGCCGATTATCAGGTGCTTAACGATGTGGTGATCAATAAAGGGGCGTTAGCGCGAATTGTTGATATGGAGGTGTGGGTGGATGGTCAATATCTCACTACTTTCAAGGCCGATGGCTTAATTGTTTCAACACCTACAGGTTCAACTGCGTACAACCTTGCCGCAGGCGGTCCCATCGTTTATCCCGGTCTTCATTGTTTGGTGATTACTCCCATTTGCGCTCACACGTTAACCAATCGACCGATCATTGTTTCGGATGAATCTGTGATCCGAATCATTATGCGAATTGATGACGAGCGGGTCTTTTTTACTGGTGACGGCCAAGTAGGGATGGCACTACAGGCGCAAGATGTGGTGGAGATTCGTAAAGCAAACATGTGCACTAAATTAATTAAGAGTGCCTCGAAAGAATATTTTGAAGTGTTGCGCACCAAATTACGTTGGGGAGAGCGCTAAAAAACGATGCTAACCGATCTCAATATTAAAAACCTTGCTGTCATCGAGAAACTACATGTTTCGTTTGGACGTGGTTTTACCGTTCTCAGTGGCGAAACAGGTGCTGGTAAATCGATCATTATTGATGCGATGGGTCTGTTGCTCGGCCAACGAATGCGTAATGACTTGGTGCGTAGTGGTGAAGATAGTGCGAGTGTTGAAGCGGTGTTTAGTCTGACCGATCAGCCGATAATCAGCCAAATGTTAGTTGATATGGGTTTTGATATTGAAGATGAGTTGCTGATTAAACGCACCTTGTCACGCCAAGGGAAAAACCGCGTTTATATTAATGGTTCATTAGCAACACTAGGCCAACTTCAGCAATTGGTTGCGCCGATGCTGGCGATCTTTGGTCAACACGATCAGCAGCAATTACAACGTGTTGAGAATCATCTGCAATTACTTGATGGCTTTGGCGAGTGTAGCGATCTGTTGTCAGAGTATCAACAGCACTACCGTCAACACCTCCAGCTTGAACAGCAATTACAAAAAAT
Source organism: Desulfuromonadales bacterium C00003068 (assembly GCA_001751155.1). GTDB lineage: Bacteria > Desulfobacterota > Desulfuromonadia > Desulfuromonadales > Desulfuromonadaceae > Desulfuromonas. The sequence continues at coordinate 3,243 of MAXR01000296.1, forward strand.
GCAGCAAGCGGATCGTGAACGCAGCGATCGTCTCGATCTGCTCAATTTTCAAATTCACGAGATCTCTGTTGCCCAGCTTCAGCTTGGCGAAGATACTGAACTGGCCGCTGAACGATTGAAGTTGCAACACGCTGAACGCCTTTATTCTAAATGTCAGAATGGTTATGAGAAACTTTACGCTAACAGTGGTGCGGTGTGTGAACAGCTGGGCGCAGTAAGTCAGCAATTAGATGGCTTGCAAGAGGTTGATCCGCAACTCGAAGGTCCTATCTCTGCGATTAAAGATGCGCTGTTTTCCCTTGAAGATGCTGCGGCGCAATTGCGCCACAGTGCTGAAGGGGTTGTTTTTGATGAACAGCGCCAGAGCGAGGTGGAGCAACGCCTCATTGTTATTGGTGAGTTACAGCGTAAGTATCATCCTGAAGTTGAAGGTGTTTTAGCATATCAACAACAGCTCGAACAGGAGTTGGAAAGCTTACACCATAGTGCTGCAACCATCGAATCACTACAGGGGCAGATTGAACTGCAGCGGCAGACGTTATTAGCGGTCGGTGATACCTTGTCAACGCAACGTTGCGATGCGGCGGCTCGGTTAAAGAAGGCGATGGAGCTTGAACTACATGGGTTGGCGATGGCCAATGCCTGTTTTGAAGTTCAATTTACCCGTCTTGAAAAACCTGCGTTACTTGGTCTTGAGCGGGCAGAATTTTATTTTTCGGCTAATCCGGGTCAACAAACTCGACCCCTCGCAGTCACCGCATCGGGTGGTGAGCTTTCGCGAATTATGCTTGCCCTGCGTAAGGCCGCACCTCGGGTTGATGCGTTGGCGACGATGATTTTCGATGAGGTGGATGCTGGCATTGGTGGTGTTGCCGCTTCTGCTGTTGGCGAGCGGTTATGTTCTGTTGCCGCCGGACATCAGGTGTTGTGTATTACCCATCTACCTCAGGTGGCAGCATATGGTGATAGTCAATTTCGGGTAGAAAAAAATGTGGTCGAGGGCCAAACTTCAACTCAATTAGTGGCGCTGGATTATGAGGAGCGTGTATTGGAATTGGCGCGGATGCTCGGTGGCGCGCAAATGAGCAGCCAAACTGTGGCACACGCGCGCGATCTTTTACGGCGCTGCCAACGGCCATCATTGTTTAGTGAGGAACTATGAAATTAAGAAAAGCCTGCATTGGTGATGCCAGTGCTATCCACAAATTGCTCGTTGAGCATGCGGGGCAGGGGCTGATGCTTTCTCGCTCGCTGGCTGAAATATATCAAGCGATTCGTTCTTTCTATGTATTAGATCATGAGGGGGAAGTGTTTGGCACTGTTAGCTTGCAAGTGTGGTGGCTCGATCTTGCCGAGGTTCGCTCTCTCGTCGTTGCTGATTCGCTCGCAGGCCAAGGTTATGGGCGCAAGTTGGTTCAATCGTGTTTGACCGAAGCGCAAGAGCTTGGCTTAAGTCGCGTGTTTGCGTTGACCTATCAAGAAGAATTTTTTGCACGACTTGGTTTTAGCGTGATTGAAAAAAATGAGTTGCCCCACAAAATTTGGGGTGACTGTATGCAGTGCCCTAAGTTTCCAGATTGTGATGAGATTGCGATGACGATTTCAGTTGGCAAAGGTTAGTGAGCGTATTTCGTTTTCTCACTAGAGGTTGTTCGCACATTGTGTTATTTTCTGAAAATATAATGAAATTTGAATTTTAATAAAATTTGACGATTGGTTTGTATCGTCGTAAGTAAAGAGAGAGAGGGTTGCTTTGGAGTTAGAACAGATGACCATTGATGCTACTCGAGATATTTTCGAGACTATGATCATGCTGGAAGTGAATGAACAACCTTCATTGCCTGTGTTAGTGAACAATTTTACCGATTCTGTCTCAGGGATGGTTGGTTTAGCGGGTTCGTGCCGAGGGATGGTCGCGATTCATGCGCCAACTGATGTCGCGATGGCGATCACTGCTCGGTTTTTAGGCTTATCTGTTGATACCTTTAATGATGATGTCACCGATGCCTTTGGTGAGTTGGCTAATATGTTAGCTGGTAGTATCAAAATGTTCCTTGATGAATCGGGTAGTAATATCACCTTATCGGTTCCCTCTTATGTGTATGGTGCTGATTATCACGTGGAATGTATTGCCGAATCAAATTGGGTGGTGATCCCTTTTGAGTCCGATGATGGTGAATTTCTCGTTGAGCTGCAAATTGCCAAATAAACGTTAGTATTATTACTGTACCGATATAAAAATACCCCCAGTGCTTCTTTTGGCGCTGGGGGTATTTTTGTTTATGAGGTCAGAGTATGTTTATATGCGTTCAATCTGTAGCTCAGTGAGATTGCTTTTTGCCGCGGTCAACGCCTCTTCGTTAGAGAGGATGGATATCGGACTCTGATCTAACTTATCGCTTAAATGTCGTTTGGCGACATCTAATAATTGCTTTTTGGTTACACAGAGCAACCGAGTGCGAAACTGCTGTCGCATGCTATGAGTAAGGCCCTGTTGTTGATTGGCAAATTCATTACTGCCGCGTCCGCTTGGTGAAAGAGGGCGGTCGTAGGCGCTGAACACCGAAAGAACTGCTTCTTTAATTTTTTCATCATCAAAGTCACCCTGTTGTAGCCACTCTAACGATTGCTCATATACGCTCAAAGTTCTCTCAAGGTGTGGGTCACGATACGACATTAATGAAAATAACCCAGACTCGCTATTGCTCGTTGCCATACCGCCATATGCTCCCCCTTTT
>MAXR01000297.1 GCA_001751155.1 Desulfuromonadales bacterium C00003068
TGGATCACCTTGGCAGGATCGCTAAAGTCATGCGATACATGCTTGTAAAACTCATTGTACTCTTCGTCAGTGATCTCATCCTTGCTTTTTAGCCAGATCGCTTTACGTGAGTTAAGAATCTCCTCCTTAACCTCGGTGACCTTTTTTTCTTCATCTTCAGGATCAGGCGTCTCACGGGTGACATCCATGACGACTGGATACTCGATAAAGTCAGAGTACTGCTTGACAACCTTACGAATCTCCCACTCTTCAAGGTACGCTTTGGCATCCTCTTTGAGCGTTAAGATAACATCTGTACCCTTACCCTCTTTTTCCGCTGCATCAATGGTATAAGAGCCATCAGCTTCTGACTTCCAGATAACCGCTTGATCTTTATCTGCGCCTGCTTTACGGGTGATAACGGTCACCTGATCAGCAACCATAAAAGAGGAATAGAAACCAACCCCAAACTGACCGATCAGCTCTGGATTATCCTCTACTTCGCGACTTTCCAACAGTTTGATAAATTCTTTGGTTCCCGAATGGGCGATGGTTCCGAGTGCATCAACCGCTTCATCGCGGGTCATGCCAATACCGTTATCGCGTAGCGTTAGGGTGCCAGCTTCAACGTTAGGGATCAGCTGAATTTTCCAGTCATCGCCCCCTTCGGCAAGGGATGAATCGGTCAAAGACTCGTAGCGAGCTTTATCGATCGCATCCGACGCGTTGGAGATCAGCTCACGGAGAAAAATTTCTTTATTGGAATACAGAGAGTGGATCATCAGGTCGAGAATTTTATTTACTTCGGCCTTAAATTCATGCTTGTTCGCTGTCATTGATTATAGTTCCTCGGCTAAGGTTAATATAATTGGGTAACGGCAGTGAAGATAAGTACCCTGCCTTGAATTGTCAACTAGCAGCCGATAATTTTATCAAAATTATCGACATACATCAGCATACTATTAATCTAACGGCAGATAGGCAACCTGAGTAATTTCGTACTCCTCATCGCCGCCGGGTGTCCTGACAACAATCTCATCCCCTTCGTAGGCTCCTAATAGCGCTTGCCCAACAGGAGAGACCCAGCTAATTCGTCCGCAGTTGGTGTCAATTTCATCGACACCAACAATGCTGACAACCTTCTGCTCACCCTCTTCATTTTCAATGGTTACCGTACAACCAAAGAGAACTTTGTCGCCAGCCACAGCTTGCTGTGCCACCGGATCAATAATCACAGCCGAATCCATCCGTTTCGTTAAATAGCGGATGCGCCCATCAATTTGCCGTAACCGCTTTTTGCCATAATGGTAATCGGCATTTTCAGAACGATCACCATTCGATGCTGCCCACGTTACGGTTTTAACCATCTCAGGGCGTTTAACATACAGCAGATCTTTAATTTCAGCCTTGATTCGCTCAGCGCAGACGATGGTCATATAATTGCCCTGCCCTTTTATCGCGGGTGGACCCGACTGCTCTTCTTCGTCCTCATCAGACCAATCATCTGTTGATGGTAGATTTAAACTGTAAACGCCCATAACAAACCCCTTAAAGTACGATGCAGCATTTAGCCGTTACCAGCACATCAAACTAAAAAAGGTTAGCTGAAAAATCAGCTAACCTTTTATTTTTTAGTATGGTGGAGCTAAACGGGATCGAACCGTTGACCTCTTGAATGCCATTCAAGCGCTCTCCCAACTGAGCTATAGCCCCAAATCAGTGGTGTTTATACCAAACCAAGGCTTACACTGTCAATGCATTTCTCTTATCACCCGAATCATCATGTTAAGTCATAAAAACAAAATGATTGTGATGGTCTAAAATGCTAGCAACGAAACCTTAGTTATCACAACCACAACCGCCACCGCAGCAAGAACTTGGTGCAGTTTTGAGAGTCACAGGCATGGTTAAGCGGCTCATCGCTTCCATATATTTCTGCCCTGTTTTCTCAACAATATCCTTAGGAAGATCGGGTGCAGGGGCTGTTTTACCCCAATCCAATGTTTCTAGATAATCACGCAAAAACTGCTTATCAAAGCTTGGTTGTGCGCCACCAGGTTGATATTCATCCTTGGGCCAGAAGCGTGAAGAATCTGGAGTGAGGGCTTCATCGATCCAGATCAGCTTGCCTTCAAAAATTCCAAACTCAAACTTGGTATCTGCAATGATAATCCCTTTTGTTGAAGCGATTTTACGCGCACGCTCGTAAATAGCGATGGTAACATCACGAACTTGCGCGGCAAGCTCTGCACCACACAACTCTTCAACAACATCAAAAGAGATATTTTCATCGTGCTCGCCTAATTCAGCTTTGGTTGAGGGGGTAAAAATAACTTCTGGAAGCTGCTCGCTCTGCTTGAGTCCTTCAGGAAGTTGGATGCCGCAGATACTCCCCTTTTCCTGATATTCTTTCCAACCAGAACCAGAGATATAGCCACGAACAATACACTCAACAGGGAGCGGTTTCGCTTTTTTAACCAGCATGCTTCGCCCTTCGAGCTGATCACGGTATTGATGGGTGATCTCAGGAAAGTCATCGACATTGGTGCTGATGATGTGATTTGGGATAATATCTTCCATCTGCTCAAACCAGTATTTAGAGATCTCGGTAAGAACATACCCTTTTTGAGGAATACCCTCATTCATAATGACATCAAAGGCTGAGATTCGATCACTGGTAACAATCAAAAGATATTCACCCACATCATAAAGGTCGCGGACTTTTCCTTGATTAACAAGTTTCAGTTCAGGACAATCGCTTTTCATCACAACTGGCATCATTTTTTTAATTCCCTTCAATAGAGCGCAGAATTGTCGGTGCTATGGTCACATCAGCAGATTCTTTTAGAGTCGCAATTTTTGTTTTTAATAGTTCATCACGTTGTGTCGTCAAAACAGTACTACGGATCCGTTCAGATTCTTCAGGTGTCAAACCAGCAGGATCGGCTGGTTGCAACTGCTTCAAGCGCACCACATAAAAAGTATCATTGGCAGTAAATAGTTGCTGAGCAACAGCATCTTTTACCGTCAACGAGAACGCTGCTTCTGATAGCCCTAAAACATTACCCAGTGTTGGTACAAAGTCGCCAAGAGTTTGACTAAAGAGTCCCGTT
>MAXR01000298.1 GCA_001751155.1 Desulfuromonadales bacterium C00003068
TAAACAGGGTACCCAGTGCCTCGGATTGGCTTCTAAACAGTATAAGCGGATTGGTCGGGGCCATAGCTGGCATCATCTTTGGCCATAAATATTTTTACCGTGTTACGGCATGGTTAACTGATCGGTGGCAGCATTGGCCTCTCGATATCTTTACCCTATTGCTGTTAATGCTGCTGTTTGCTGATGCCCTGTCACCCTTTCTACCGACAATTAAGCTATCTCAGGTTTGGCGAAGCCTGAAACGATCACATTTTGATTTAGTGGACGGTTTTTCTCAGCACCCGTGGCATTGGTGGATCATGGTCAAGATACAAACGTTTCACCTCATCAGCCTCATGCTATCCTTTTGGAATGGGGCCAAACAGCATCGACGGCGCTGGGTTAAAATCGCCTGCATCACCGCTGTTTTAGCACTGGGCATGGAACTGATTAAGCCGATGATCGCAACCCGTACCATCAACATAACCAATATTATTACAAGCAATTTAGGCTCTTTTTTGATTGTGATAACCGGCCCATTGCTGATCACCCGCATCTCCAGAAAAACTATTTTAACCCTCGCGATACTTTCCATCCTTAGTTATCTACTTTACCTTGGCTGGACCCCTTTCAATTTTCACTGGGAGTTGCAATCAGCAAAACAAAAACTGCCGAACAGCCTAAAAGAACTGCTCCCCCTCTACCATTACGCCATGGGAGCAACCATGGAGCACGCCCGTCTCTTTGTGCAAAACATCACCTTATCAACAATTTTAATTTACCTGTTACGTTTACGTTACGAGATCTTCAATAGACATAAAAACGGAATTTACTTTGCCTTACTAACAGGCTTAATAGTGGGAATACTTCAAGAAGGTGGCCAATTTTTTCTGGTCAACAGAACCCCATCAATGACCGATATTTATTGCTTCTTAATAGGTGGATACTTTGGAACTAAAATTCCAAGAAATGACAAATTGAGATATGACTCTTCAAACAACAAATAAACGGATCAAGATTGCAGTCGTTGGCGACCTACTGCTCACGGCAAAGCCGGGTAACGATGAACCACAACGGGGGCTTGAAGTGCTATCAGATGAGATACGAGATATCTTTGCTGACGCAGATATTGTTTTGGCAAATCTCGAATGTACCCTCCCCAGCGAGGACAATGTTGACACAGAACCTCGTGTTTTCAGCTCAAAAGACCAGATCCGCAGCATCAAAGAGAGTGGCATCAACTTGGTCACACTGGGTAATAATCACTGTTTTGATGGTAAGGATAAAGGATTTTTAAAATTAACATCGTTACTAAACGACATGAAGATCCCATATTTTGGTGCAGGATTAAACCTCAATGATGCCTCACAACCAGCCATTTTAAAAATCAATGGCATCACCATTGCGTTTCTCTCTGCGGTAGATACCTCAAGCGGCATGTACCGATTTGCCACCGACAAATCAAGTGGTGTCGTAAAATTAGATCAAACTGCGCTATGTCAGCAAATTTCGGCGTTAAAAAAACAGTATGACCACGTCATCGTTACTCCACATTGGGGTGATGAGCGTTTTCGTATCCCATCAATGGAACAAATAGAACAAGCTCACGCGTTCATCGATACTGGGGCCGTAATGGTCGCGGGACACCACCCACACGTTCTTCAAGGTTTAGAACACTATCGAGATGCTCCGATCATGTATTCTCTAGGAAACTTTTTCGCCAATAACGTCTATTGGGATAATGGTGATTTTTTAACCTGGAATCGGTTTGAAAGAACTGGCTGTATTTTAGTTGCAGAACTTGGCAAAAACGGCATTCTCAGCACTCAACAAATTCCAATATTTAATAATGGCGGGGCTCTTATTGTCGAAAAATCAGGCTGGGGTGATCGCTGTCTCAGCAATGTTAATCAACGACTGGCCCGCGGAATCACGCCAAGTTGCTACCGTAGAGAAGCCTTTTACGTTCGCACCCTTAAACCAATTTTTTCTCAACTCCAATGGACAAAACTTCGCCGCATCCGACCTGGACATTTTCGCAAGGTTATCCAATTATTTTCACAAGGGATAAAAGGGCCAAATTAAATCAATAAATTCAATAGACTGGCATAACTCACGTTACAGATCACGTCGTCCTTGAATGATTCTCGAATAAAGTGTATCCGCTGCTCTTTTGTATGACGGATTAATTTTCACCAAAGTGTTTAGATCCATTTTCGCCCTTTTATGATCACCAAAAAGTGCGTAGACTTTTGCCCGTTCTAGATACGCCTTGCTATATCTTGGTTTAAGAGAGATCGTTCGATTAAAATCTTTCAAAGCAAGAGCATATTGCCCTAATTTGTATAACCAAACCCCTCTCCTAAAAAAGATTTTATAGTTCTTAGGATTCATCCTCAAAATAAGGCTGTAGTCATTGATTGCTTCGTGAATTTTCCCTAAATTATTGGCTCTATTGGTTGCTCGCAAAAGTAATAATTTTTCTGACCTTGGGTCTTTCATAATCCCTTGAGTTAAAAACATATCAGCATCTGAATATTTTTGCTGTTTTATCAATCCTTGTGAATACTGATAACACCTCAAAGTTCGGCTAGACTGTTGTGCTTTAACAGGTACAGCACATAATAGTAATAAAACTATCGACAGATAGAAAAATAACTCACTTAACTTAAAATTGAATATTTTCTTGTCAATAATCACATTAATTCCTCTGTAACAAAATTTTCCATATGAATGACTGTTTGAAATTAGCCACAGATAAAATTTATTTTTTCACGCGTACCTTCCAGCAGTTTGTCGATATAACTGTTTGTAATGTTTAAGCATCACTTCGAGGCTATAAGCGTCACGAACCTGATTTAATCCCAAATCAGCGAAATTCTGCCGAAGTGATTCATTGTTAGCTAACTCACGAATTGCGCAAACCAGTCCATCCACATCCGCTGGTTCAATAATTTTACCGCATCGGCCACCATCTAAAAGATCTTCAACACAGCCAACTCGTGTAGCAATTGAAGCAACACCACAAGCCATCGCTTCATTCAACGCATTCGGATGTTGTTCAGAGTCACTGGAGAGTACAAATACATCAACTCCATTCAAAAACTCTGGAATTTCAGTTAATTTCCCCAAGAGAGAAAGGCGTTCAGACAAACCAAGCGTTGCAGCCAATTGTGTTAATGGTTCGCGCTGATTGCCCTCACCTGCAATCTGGATTTCCAGATCAACCCCCTCTTGAACAAGTCTGGCACAAGCATTGATAATGAGCGCGTGATTTTTAACTGTTCTCAAGTTACCGACCGAACCGATAATAAGTTTACTGTTGCGAGGTTGCTTGACAGGGAAGAATTTCGACGTATCAACACCATTGGCAATAACGTCGGTGCGCCCTTGCGGCCAACCCCAATGTTCCACCATCAAATCTCGTGACTGTCGACTAACGGTAAACAGTTGCGTCGTACAATGCACCATAACCTTGGATGCCATCCGCCGCCGTAAAGGCATATATCCAGCTTTGCCAAGGCCATGAAAACTAAAGATAAAAGGGATCGGCGGGTAGGTCGCCAACAGTCGGCCTAAACACATCTCGGGCCAAGCACCCCAATTACGCGCATGAATGACATCAGGACGGATTTTTCGCACCAGTCTTGCCAATCTAAAGGGCAGTTGAGGCTCATTGGACCGACTATGAAAGTAATAAATTTTAGTTTCGCTAGGCAGGTGATCAGCGATATCTGTCTCACCTTTCAAGCACACAATAGAATGTCTAAAACCATCACAATTTAGACCAGTAATAACCCTCGCCATAGCCAGCTCCATACCTCCGGCACCAAGTCCTGGCACAACATGTAATATGTGGATTTCATTGTTTTGTTTATATGCCATCATTTTCCTGCCAATGTTTTGAAGTGAGTTCATCGTCTCTAGCCACAACCACCGTCGATAAAAGAAGAGCGTCTTCATGGGCACAATCACTGGCCCGTTCCAAACAGGCTGGCAATAAAAGAAACCACCAAAAAGCCTCATAATACATCAGGTGAGCAGTCAGACCACATGTAGCATAGCCGACAATAACAGCGCCTAAACCACAACACGACCATTGTAGAATTGAGCGATCGGCATCGGGTAGTTCATTTGAAGTACGTAAAACTTTCAAAATCGTCAACAATCCATTAACAAAAAGGGACAATAGTAGAATCAACCCCAACAAACCAAGTTCTGCTATGACCTGAATATACGTACTATGGGGCGATAGACCTTGAATGTCTGGTGAGTATAAACCGATGTATTGGTTGAAATTTCCTGGACCCACACCAAGGGGGTGATCTTTAAACATCTGTATCCCCCCTCGCCATGCTTCAATACGCATCATGGTAGATCGATCGCTTGCTTCTGATCCAGCCACAACAGAGCCTGCATGCTTAGAAATACTAGCTATACGATGTAAAAATTGATCATCAGACACGTACATCATCCCAACCATGGCGATGATCATACCTACGACCAAACGCGACCTGAAATGACGCGGTGCACCGAGAATAATGGCAATCCCGGCACCGACCAAGGCCAAAACAGCGCCACGGCTGCGGCACAAAACGATCGTGTTCATGGAAAAAACGGCAGAAAGAGCGCATAAAATTTTGCCCCCCCAGACAGAACGCATAAGAACCGTACCGGTGATTACTGTTGATGCCACCATAAAAGCAGCCAGAGCATTTGAATCAAGGAAATCAGATCCACCAACCCTGCCATCTAACCGCCCACCGACAAAGGCACTACGTGGCACACCATAGGCTTGAAGCCCCAGAAGCAAAGCACACAAAACAAACAACCATAAAACCTTATCTAAGTTCTTTGGTGTCGTCACAACGTGCGTCATCATTAAACAAAAGATCATCACTTTTGTTAGTTTGATCGATGGATGATCTGTAAAGGTATATCGATTAACTGTTTCTGGATTTAATAAGGTAAGCACCCAAATCAGAAGCAGCAGCAATAACGCTAATACCTCCTGTCGAACAAACAATTTTTTGAACCGTAATTTATGCCGATTTAATACGATACCGCCAGCTGTTAAAGCTGCAAAAATGAGGGAGTAACGGATACCAAGGGGGTTCAATGGGGCATGCCACCATTGTTTTTCTGGCCCAATGATGTAGTGCGCCATGTAGCCGAGAACACCGAGCAGTGGATTGATCAGTGCACCACCAGCAAAATATAGGAACAACAAAGAAAATCCCAGAGTCCTCAATGACATAACTTAACTTTCTATCAATTCAAGAATGAGAATGACCAGCAGACTGTCGGGCTTGACGAGCCGTAGGTTCTTGTAAAGTCTGGCAGCCTGCTAATATTAAGAATACATAAGAATTTAAGGATGTAAATCACACAACAACAAAATTAACGATATTTCTTGGCATAATAATAGGCCTTCGAAAAAAACCTATCTGACAAAGTGGTCACATCACCTGCATGTTTCACATGGTAAT
>MAXR01000299.1 GCA_001751155.1 Desulfuromonadales bacterium C00003068
GTGTGAAGGGATTGCCTTTGATGAAAAAATAGCCATTGGTATTATGATTGAAACACCGTCGGCGGTTTTATTGGCTGACTTACTGGCCAAAGAGGTTGATTTCTTCTCAGTAGGCAGCAACGATCTGATCCAGTATTGTCTCGTTGTTGATCGCGGTAATGAACATGTTGCCTATCTTTACGAGCCGATGCATCCGGCAATTTTACGGGCGTTAAACTGTGTCGCCAGAGCGGCACAGGACGCAGGGATACCAGCCTGCATTTGCGGTGAAATGGCTTCAGAACCTATTCACAGCGCTTTGTTGTTGGCTATGGGCTACAGTGAATTATCGATGAATAGCAGCGGCATTTCTCAAGTAAAAAAACTATTACAGCAGTGGGACAGTGCTAACGGTGACCAACTCCTTGAACAGATTCTCCAATTATCTACCGCCGCTGAAGTCTCCGAGCTTGTTAGCGCCAAGGTGAAGTACTATTTCCCCCATTCTGAAGATGAGGGTAATTTTGGTATCTAATCGCAGTTAAACTCGCTATGGATTCATTTCAATCTTTTTTAAACTGATTATTCAATTGCTGCCAAACCCGTTATGATTTATATTGTCTGGCTTGCTGCGTTATTAATGCCGCTGATTTGAGATTGACGCTAACTCTCTTGGTGAGAATAGCACACCATACAAATTTTAAGTTTATACCGTGTCACAATAGAAAGGGATATCGCAATGCCAATGACCGACTTTATGTTTACTTCCGAATCTGTCAGTGAGGGTCATCCAGATAAAATGGCTGACCAGATTTCTGATTCGATCCTCGATGCTATTTTAGCTCAAGATAAATATGCTCGTGTCGCCTGCGAAACGATGATTACCACAGGTATGGCTGTACTGGCTGGTGAGATTACCACCCATGCGAACATTGATTATTCTGAGATTGTTCGCCAAACCATCCGTGACATTGGTTATGTTGGTTCTGATGTTGGTTTTGATGCCAACACCTGTGCTGTGTTGACGTCACTTGATCGTCAATCGCCTGATATCTCTCAAGGGGTAACCGCTGGTGAGGGGATGTTTAAGGATCAAGGCGCTGGCGACCAAGGCTTAATGTTTGGCTATGCGTGTAACGATACCGCTCAATTGATGCCAATGCCGATTGTTTTTGCTCATCACCTGACGCAACAATTAGCGGCGGTACGTAAAAATAATGTGATCGATTTTCTCCGTCCTGACAGCAAATCTCAAGTTTCTATCGAGTATGTTGATGATAAGCCAGTACGTATTGATGCGGTTGTTTTATCTACCCAACACAATCCAGATGTCACACATCAACAAATTGAAGAAGCGTTGATGGAAGAGGTGGTAAAGAAAGTTCTTCCAGCTAATCTGCTCGATGCGAAAACAAAGTATTTTATCAACCCAACAGGTCGCTTTGTTATTGGTGGCCCTGTCGGTGACTGTGGCCTAACGGGGCGCAAAATTATTGTTGATACCTATGGTGGCCAAGGCTCTCATGGTGGTGGTGCTTTCTCAGGTAAGGACCCCTCAAAAGTCGACCGTAGTGCATCGTATATGGGTCGTTATGTGGCAAAAAACATTGTTGCCGCTGGCCTTGCTGATAAGTGTGAAGTCCAGATTGCTTATGCCATTGGTGTTGCGGAACCCGTATCGGTTATGGTTAACGCTTTTGGTACGGGTAAGATTGCTTCGGACCAAATTGCTCGCATTGTTGCTGAGGAGTTTGATCTTCGTCCTGCGGCAATCATCGCAACATTGGATCTGTTACGGCCTATTTATCGTCAAACTGCAGCGTATGGTCACTTTGGTCGTGAACTGGCTGACTTTACTTGGGAAAAAACTGACCGCATTGCGTCATTGCGCAGTCGTGCCGGACTCTAAAATCAATTAAGTTGAACTGAAATAGGGTGGCCTGATGGCCGCCCTGTTTTGTTCTGCTGTACCGTTCTGGTTGTACCGTAATATTTCCTCTATTGGTCTAGCCTGCCTTATGTCTACCGTTTCAATCCCTGAACTCTCCATTATTATCCCACTCCTCAATGAGGAGCAAACTCTGCCACAACTTTTCCATTCCCTCGAAGCTCAAACAGGTCTGTGTTGCCAAGTAATTTTTTGCGATGGTGGCTCTGTGGATAATTCATTATCACTGCTGGAAAATTATGCTCACAGTAGTTGTCATCAGGTTGTTGTCCTTTCAGGAGAGCAGGGGCGTGGTTGGCAGATGAACCAAGGAGCTGATGTAGCGAACTCAGAGCGGTTATTATTTCTTCACGCCGATAGCTTTTGGCACCAGACGACACTTTTACAGGACGCACTCAATTGTTTTGCTGAATTGGAATCTGAGTCGCGATCAGCAGCGATTGCCGCTCATTTCTCGTTGCAGTTTAGCGGCTCTGATTGTCACAATCGCTTTTATCGCTACCTCAGTGAAAAATCACAATTAAACCGGCCTGGAACTATTTATGGTGATCAGGGGATGTTACTCTCAAAAAAATTGTGGCATGAGATTGGTGGTTTTAGCGATGAGAGCGTTATTCTTGAAGATGTGCTGTTTGTCGAACAGGTCGCTCAGCTAGGACAATGGGTGTTACTGCCACAGGTGATCTTTACCTCGAATCGACGCTATCAGCGCGAGGGTCGCTTGCAACGGGTGATCCGTAATGGTCTGATGCTTATTGTTGCTGGTGCAGGATTTGGCCACTTGCTGTCATCGAGCGCTGCATTAAGTGGCGGTTATCACGCTGGTGAACGTGGCTCAACTTTATCGTCGTTCGCAGCGTTAGCATCTTTGTTGCACCGAATGTCACTGACGCGCTATGGTTGTTTCTGGTATGGTTGTGGTCGTGAGATTGCACACCATTTTTGGCTGGTGATTTATGCCGCCAGTTGGGCGATTCCGTTGATTGACTGTGATCAGCGGCGGGCGATCTTATCGTTCTATGATCGTCGTGTTGCACCACTGATGATTTATCCTATAATCTATACTGTTTTTGCTGTATTAAGTTGGTTTTTGTTTTATCTATTTTATCTCTGTTTGCCGCTGAGCTGGTTGGTTCAGCGCAAGGGTAAGCAGCGTCAATTTCCCAAGGAGCATGTATGAGTAGCGTATCGAAGGTAAGTGAAGAAAGCATTGTAAAAGATCTCAGCTTGGCTGATTGGGGCCGTAAAGAGATCACGATTGCTGAAACTGAGATGCCCGGTTTGGTGTCTATTCGTGAAGAGTATCGCGCGAGTCAACCCTTGGCTGGTGCACGTATTTCAGGTTCACTTCATATGACCATCCAAACTGCGGTGTTGATCGAAACATTGGTTGCCTTAGGTGCCGATGTCCGTTGGGCTAGTTGTAATATCTATTCGACACAAGACCATGCTGCCGCAGCGATAGCTGAAACAGGAGTTCCTGTCTTTGCTATTAAAGGGGAAACTCTTGAGGAGTATTGGGAATATACTAAGAAGACGTTGTCCTTCCCCGAAGGGCCAACTTTGATTCTCGATGATGGCGGCGATGCAACTCTTATTGTTCATCGTGGCGTTGAACGTGAGATTGAGTTTGAAAAAACAGGGACACTCCCTGAGATTTGTAACGATCACGAAGAGATTCGTATCGTCGACACTCTGTTGAATCGTACCCTCGGCGAGGATGGTTCCTTCTGGCGTAAATTGTCGAAAAACCTCATCGGTGTCAGTGAAGAGACCACAACAGGGGTTCACCGTCTCTATCAGATGGCGCGTGATAACACCCTGATGTTCCCAGCATTTAATGTCAACGATTCGGTCACCAAGAGTAAGTTTGATAACCTTTATGGCTGTCGTGAGTCATTGCTCGACGGCATCAAGCGCGCTACCGACGTTATGATTGCTGGTAAAAAGTGTGTTGTATTGGGTTACGGCGATGTTGGTAAAGGCTGTGCTCAAGCATTTCGCGGCATGGGAGCCAGAGTTTCCGTTACCGAAATTGATCCAATTTGTGCCCTGCAAGCTTGCATGGAAGGGTTGGACGTTGTCGATATGAACGAGGCGTGTGAGTGGGGCGATATTTTCGTAACCACTACAGGTAATGTCGATGTGATCACCCGTCAGCATATGGATAAAATGAAGCATGAGTGCATCGTGTGTAACATTGGTCATTTTGATTCAGAAATTCAGGTTGAATCGGTATTTAATGATCCCGCATTGACTGTGCACGAAATTAAACCTCAGGTGGATCAAATTGAGTGGCCAGACGGTAAGCGGGTGACCATTCTTGCGCGTGGTCGTTTGGTTAATCTCGGTTGTGCAACAGGTCATCCAAGTTTCGTTATGAGTAACAGCTTTGCCAACCAAGTGTTAGCACAAATTGAGTTGTGGCAGAATAATGATCAGTATGAGAAAAAGGTCTATGTGCTGCCTAAAATTTTAGATGAGAAAGTAGCGATGCTTCATCTTGGTAAATTGGGTGCTAAACTGACAACACTGAGTCAAAAGCAGGCCGACTATCTTGACCTACAGGTCGAGGGCCCTTATAAGCCTGAGCATTATCGTTACTAAGTTTGTAGCGTTTATAGGTAGAAACAACAAAGCCCGCATCCAATCGATGCGGGCTTTGTTATTATGGGTCTAGACTATGAAATACTTATTTGGCCTGAAGACCAACATCCGCAGCTAACTTTTTCCATGCTGGTAAACTGTTCTCGATCATCTTTTTGTCGATGCAGTAGGCAATACGGAAATAACCCGGAGCACCAAACCCTTTTCCGGGAACCAATAAAATATTGTATTCCTGCGCACGTTGAACAAAGTCAACGTCATCGGCTAGGGGTGATTTAGGGAACAGGTAGAATCCACCTTGCGGTTTAACCACCTCAAAGCCGAGAGCGGTAAGCTCTTGATAAAAAAGATCTCTCTTCTCTTCGTACTCACTGATATCAACACTTACATGTTGGAGTTTTGTCACCAAGCGTTGTGCCAGAGCTGGAGCATTAACAAAGCCGAGTACCCGATTACTGAAGACGGCGCCGTCCATGAACACTTGGCCATCACACATGGCTGGATTGATAGCCAGATAACCGATCCGCTCACCCGGTAGAGCCAAATCTTTCGAGTGCGATGTGACGATGACTGAATTGTCAATGCAATTGAAAATACATGGCACGTCGAGGTTGTCGTAAGATAAGCGTGCATATGGCTCATCAGAGATCACATAAATTGTTGAGTTGAACTGCTGTTGCTTGCGTTGCAACAATTCATTGAGTGCGCTCAAATCTTCAGCAGGGTAGATCACCCCTGTTGGGTTGTTGGGTGAGTTGACGATGATTGCCTTGGTGTTGGCATTAATCGCCTGCTCAATCGCATCAAGGTCGAGTTGGAAATTGTCAGGATTCGTTTCAACAACCGTTGATTTCCCTGCATGGTTATCAATATAAAACTTGTACTCAACAAAATACGGGGCGAGGATGATCACCTCTTCATCTGCGTTTAAAATCGTTTTTAATACGACATTTAACGCTCCGCCAGCACCGCAGGTCATAATCACTTGCCCTGCACCAACATTGAGGTTACACCGTTGCGATAAAAAATCAGCCACAGCAGCACGGGTGTCATCATAACCGGCATTGCTCATGTAGCGATGCATACCCAGCTCAGGACTATTGGCGATTTTTTTAAGTTCATCGTGAAATTCTTGCGGCGGTTCAACCGATGGATTACCAATGGTAAAGTCAAAGACATTTTCGGCACCAAACTTTTCGCGAAGCTGTGCCCCTTGTTCAAACATTTTCCGAATCCAAGAGGATTGTTCAATGCAGTTCTGGACTTTTGTTGAGATAGCCATATGAAAACTCCTTTTTTAATAATATAACGTTGTGCCACGGCTCATTTTAAGGGTGAAGAAGGTTCTACTGAGTTAGGTCAAAACGATACAAAAACAATCAATTATTTATCCGTTGCGAGTCTAACCACGGTGGCGTTTACGGTCAAGGATAAAGGACTTAATCAGGCTAAATTGACCTCAATTAGTAACTGTGTTAGCGTCCTTTAGGTAATACAGTTGTCCACTGTAATTGAAGCCGTTTTAAGTTGGTGCTAACTTGTCTGTGAGAACTCAAGAATAGATGTTAAAGCTGATCTCAAATATGGATAAAAGTTGTTGTTCTATTCTGTTACGTACTGTTGCGTTGCTTGTGTTGCCCATATTGATCAGCAGTTGTAGTTT
>MAXR01000300.1:0-2206 GCA_001751155.1 Desulfuromonadales bacterium C00003068
TCGCAAGCGTTGATCTAAGTGCCCGGCCTCAAGACCTTTAATCATCGAAATCAATTGCTGTACCGGCTTGATAATTAAGCGATTGATAACGAACCAGCACACCACAAAAACAATAAGGACACCACAGATGCCAGCGTATAAGATAAGCTTTAATGTGCCAACCTTCTCTTTCGCCGACGTTTCATACAACTGAACCGCTGCATTCATCTGCTTTAGTAGCGTTCCATTGTTGTTCAGCACCTGAGTTAAGGCATTTTGGAAGGCAGGATCTTCGACCTGCGCTCGTTCTATTGTTTGAATGTTAGAATTAAAGTCGCGCCACAACGCATTAACCGTTGCTAGCTGTGCTACAATTTTTGGCTCCTCAGTCTTAGGAACGCCCATTGAGATATTACCGTTGATGAGTGCATTGAGGGAAGTATCGAAAAGCTGACGCGTTTTTGAAAGTTCTTGACGCGCCTGCTGCTCATTGACTTGAGAGGCAACCGTCAACGACTCTTTGGTCATCTTTTGACTCAACATCCGCTGCCGACCCGCAATATTAATCACTGGAGCATCTTGCTCTTGAGCGGCTAAAAAATAGAGCGATATCACGCTGCTTGCGACAGCTGTCAAAACCGCTAAACCTACCAAACCTAAGAGAATCGCTCGAATCCCAAAACGTGACTGACCTTCTGTACTAGCTTGATCCGTTACCATATAGTTTTACCTCTCTCAATGTGTCAACAAATAATAGATATGAAACAAGTCAATAGAGCCGCCCAACAAAAACAATCATTCTAATATAATTCCCCACTCTAATAAAAAGCAACTACAATTAATCATTTTTCCCACTCAAAAATAAATTCGAATTTAAGATTTAATCTCCGTGCAAAAAGTGCTGCAACTGAGGCATCATCCGCACCACACAATCTTCACCTTCAGCGATGGCTTCTTCGGCACGGAAAAACTCCAGCAACCCGAGATGGGAGAGCTTCGGTGTCAAGGTAATATCGGGAGGGTCACCAGCCATACGACTACGGGTAATACGATCTTGGGTGATATTGATGGAACTGGCGAGGGTATCAAAAAAACCTGGGACACGGAGCTTTCCGTTAGAACCAAACAGTCGGCTCGAGTATTCCCTTAGGGCTTTAGTGATGTTCTCAGCAAAGCCCTCTGCCACGTCATGTTCCTCAACCAGAGGTTCGGATTTTTGCCGCTCTTGATAAAAATGCTTGCCAACAATATCACCATTGAGGTTGACCGCAATGACATGATCAGCTCCCAATGCTCGGCATAATGACACTGGAACCGGATTCACTAAACCACCATCAATAAGCCAACGGTTTTGCGATCGCACTGGGGGGAAAACTCCCGGCAATGAGATAGATGACCACACGGCTTCGACAAGAGACCCTTCAGTAAACCAAACTTCGCGCCCAGTTTCAAGATCGGTAGCAACCGTAGCAAAGGTTTTCTCTATCGTTTCAATGTTAAGTGTTTCATCGCCAACATATTGCAAAATAAAAGATTGCAAACGCTCAACATCAACGAAACCATTCATTGAAAAATTGAGTAACCGAGCCACATCAATTCGGGAAAGGGAGCGAGCCCAACACTCCAGTTCTTTGAGATTACCCGCAGCATAAGATGCACCGACCAAACCACCAATGGAGCAACCACAGACAATATCAGGCTCTATACCAGCCTTAGCGAGCGCATTAATCACACCGATGTGACTCCAGCCCCGCGCGGAACCACTACCAAGAGCTAAGCCAATTTTTGCTTTTCTCGATTGTCCTGTCACAAGTCCCCCTCTGGGTCGCGCAGTGAACGAATCTCGTTAGCCATTCAACCTCATTGAATCAATAATGGGGTGGTTTTTCCTCCACAGCACTGGTGACACCTGTCCCTGCGCTAGGCTGAGCATTTATTTTTTTCAGGAGCAACTTGCAAAACTCTTCCAAGTCGTACAGTTGTTTTTGCTGAACAGCAACGAGGTCGTTTAGTTCCTCGATGCTATGCTCTTGAAAAGAGAGACGCGATTCCAACTCAATAAAACGTTCTTGACTCATAAATAGTATGATCCTTAAACTTAAATTGATAAAGTAATGACACGAGGTCGTTAACGTATTAAAAACAATAGCACAACGACACTAAGCCACGCATAAATTAAACAAGATAATCTCGCAAAAACGAAATAGATGGCTAAGCAAAAACTTCG
>MAXR01000300.1:2211-2537 GCA_001751155.1 Desulfuromonadales bacterium C00003068
AAGTCTTGAACAAACACTGCAACGCAGGTGGGCGGACTTTTTGCGACGCCATCAAACAATAAAGAAAAGGTGATCAGATGAATTACTGGTTGATGAAATCGGAGCCCGAAGCATTCAGTATTGACGACTTAGAAAACATGCCTAACCAAACAGAACATTGGGATGGCATAAGAAACTACCAAGCCCGCAACATGATGCGTGACGGCATGAAGTGTGGTGATCGGGTATTTTTCTACCATTCGAACTGTAAAGTTCCAGGAATTGTTGGCATGATGGAAGTGGTTCGCGAAAGTTATCCTGATTTTACTGCTTTCGACCCCAGCTCA
>MAXR01000301.1 GCA_001751155.1 Desulfuromonadales bacterium C00003068
CAGGTACAATGTAACCACGACCCCTGCCGCAGCAAGCGCCCAGTCATACCACGGGAT
This sequence comes from Desulfuromonadales bacterium C00003068, assembly GCA_001751155.1. GTDB lineage: Bacteria > Desulfobacterota > Desulfuromonadia > Desulfuromonadales > Desulfuromonadaceae > Desulfuromonas. The sequence goes on from MAXR01000301.1 coordinate 58, forward strand.
ACTGGAACGTGATGATTTCTTGAACAGCGGAAATGCTGTCGAGGCTAAAAACAAAGCAAACGCAAGGTGGATTGCCCGCGCTTTATCAGAGTTGAAAACGAAACCGCTCATCCCTGTCCATTCATTCAAAACGAACGGAATGTTTGATGAGATATAAATTTGAAATAAAGCCCAAACCAGCGCAACACTAGCGAGCAACTTGCCCTGCCAGCCACCTGGATCACGCGCTCCGACATCAAAATCGGCGATCATGTCAGCCGCTTGTGTGTCCTCCGCCTCGGCGGTATCTTGATTATCTGTCACTTGACCCCTCCCGGTCTAAATTAGGTATCTCTCGTGAGGTTTATCCCCATCATTTCCGTAATTGCGGACGAGATACAAAAAGGGCGGAGCCATAAAAGCCCCGCCCAAATTTTTGTTTAGTCCATCAGACCCAGCTCGCGATAAGCGCGGATCGCACCGGGGTGCAGAGGTGCAGACAAGCTGTCTCGGATCATTTCCTCGGCTTTCAGGTTAGCGAAAGCAGGGTGCAGTTTGCGGAAGTCGTCCAAGTTACCCAGAACGGCGATTGCCACACGGTAAACAGCTTCTTCGTCGACATTTGCACTTGTCACGAATGTAGCTCCAACACCGAATGTCGGGATGTCGTCAGGGTTGCCAGGATACATGCCACCAGGGACAATTGCGTGACGGTAGTATGGTTTCGCAGCAACGAGCGCATCGATTTCATCAGCAACGGCCGGAACGAGTTTCGCATCACAAGAAGCGATAGTTTCAGCAGTCAGACCCGATGGGTGACCAACCAGCCAGAAGTAACCGTCGATTTTGTTGTCGCAAAGCGCGCCAGCAGTTTCAGCCGATTTCATCTGCGAAGCTAGTGCCAGATCGCCACGATCCCAGCCCATTGTTTCTTCGATAACTTCCCAAGTACCCATAGTACCGGAGCCAGGGTTACCGATATTGAAACGCTTGCCCGGGATATCGGTGATGTTGTCGATACCGGAATCACGGCGTGCAAGGATTGTCACTGGCTCGGCGTGAACCGAGAATACGGCGCGAAGATCTTCAAACGGACCGGCCTCTTCGAACTTCGAAGTACCGTGGTACGCGTGGAACTGCCAATCGGACTGTGCAACACCGAACTCCAACTCGCCTGAGCGGATTGTGTTGATGTTATAGATCGAGCCACCAGTGGATTCTACCGAGCACCGGATACCATGTTCTTTGCGGTCTTTGTTAACCAAACGACAAATCGCGCCGCCCGTTGGATAGTAAACACCGGTCACGCCGCCTGTTCCGATCGAAACAAACGTCTGCTGCGCCATCGCAGAGCCGGCGAATGTACCGGCAAGCGCTACAGCAATTGCAAAATTCTTGATTTTCATAATCTTCCTCCAGATAATTTTTTTTATTTTCGGTAACGATCATACCGCGCTTTCGACACAATAAGTCGGTCACCGCCTGTAGATTGTATACGTATGAACCAATTTGTCACAGTTATTATTTTTTGGTGTCCTCAAAATGACTCTTGGTTCATTTTTTTCATCAACGATCACCAATACTGTGAATTTATTTTGTTTCGCTCAATAGGTGTGCTTCTTAATTCAACACACGGAATTTTGGCTGCTGTAGCAAGCAGCAATATTCTTGCGGTGGAGAATACATTAAATTCTCAGCCGTAATCTTTTACAGTCTAAATTATCGGACTTCTGACACATCAATTTAGTCATTTTGTTTTGCCAAACTAGAAAATTGGTAGCGGGAGAGGGACTTGCCCCCCGACACGCGGATTATGATAGTAAATCTGAGGATGAATTATACTGTGTTTATGTGTAGTTACATGGAATGTAAAACCACGTGCAATTTTTGTGCAACACAGCCTCGGTAGGAAAATTCGTTTAAATGACAGCCTTAAAACTTCGACTTAAATGTGCGTAATGTGAATTTATTATGACAACTACAAATTTTACAGCACAAGCCTCAAAATTTTAGTATTTAACGATGGGAATCGTTAGCTGAGTTTTCAGCTCCAACTGTATGCAACGAAAGATGATATTATGGTCAAGCAACCTAGACCGAATAGAACACTGGATCGCGATCTTAAAAGTCGCGTTTCATTGGAGCAAGCGGCAAGCGCAACGCGTAGGCAGTTCCTTGCACCATCCTTAGGATTTGTTTTCATTCTGATGGCCGGCCTGATTGCCAGTTTGGTATTGGGATGGAATTCAGAAAGCTATGTTATTATCGCAGCTTCTGCAGTTGGCGCCTATATGGCGTTGAATATTGGCGCCAACGACGTTGCCAACAATGTTGGACCGGCCGTGGGTGCAAATGCGCTATCCATGTTCGGCGCTTTGATAATCGCGGCTGTTTTTGAGAGCGCAGGAGCACTGTTGGCCGGCGGGGACGTTGTTGGAACAATTTCCAAAGGCATTATTGATCCTTCTGCAGTTGGCGACCCCCAAGTGTTTATTTGGGCGATGTTCGCTGCGCTTATTTCCGCCGCAGTCTGGGTGAATTTGGCGACCTGGATTGGTGCGCCGGTTTCCACCACGCATTCGGTTGTTGGCGGGGTAATGGGGGCAGGTATTGCTGCTGCAGGCATGGCAGCAGTGAATTGGCCCAAAATGGGGCAAATCGCGGCTAGTTGGGTGGTTTCGCCTATGCTTGGCGGGTTAATTGCGGCGCTATTCCTGTGGTTTATCAAGTCGCAAGTATCGGACAAACAGGATAAAATCGCAGCGGCCCGTCGCTGGGTGCCAGTTCTAATCGGTATTATGGCAGGTGCATTTTCTACTTATCTTGCGGTTAAGGGTTTTAAAAAGATTATCAAAATCGACCTCGAGATGGCTTTGTTAATCGGGGCGACCGCATTTGTACTTGTGTACTTTGCAACCAAACCCATGATTTTTAAGATGTCTGAAGGAAAAGAGAACACCAAGAAGACGGTTAGAGGCTTGTTTAAAATCCCTCTGATTTTTGCGGCAGCGCTTTTATCATTTGCACATGGAGCGAACGACGTGGCTAACGCGATTGGACCGCTTGCCGCGATTGTGCACACAGCTGAAGCTGGAGAAGTTATCTCGAAGGTGACTATTCCAGTTTGGGTGATGGTTGTCGGTGCGTTTGGCATCTCATTTGGGTTGCTTTTGTTCGGGCCAAAGTTAATCAGGATGGTTGGCGAGCAAATTACGAAGCTGAACCCGCTTCGTGCCTATTGTGTGGCCTTGTCTGCCGCGATTACGGTAATTATCGCGTCGTGGTTAGGTCTGCCTGTAAGTTCGACGCACATAGCCGTCGGTGCTGTTTTTGGAGTAGGTTTTTTCCGAGAAGCTCATTGGCGTTTCACTACCAACAAAAAAGCCGTGGCAGCAGTGATGATAGACGAAGCAAGCAAGACCGGTACGCCAAAACGCAGGCACCGCAAGTTGGTGCGGCGGGCGCATTTAATGACGATTGTTGCGGCGTGGATCATTACAGTACCGGCTGCAGCACTTATTTCCGGTATCCTTTTCGTAATACTGTCCTC
>MAXR01000302.1 GCA_001751155.1 Desulfuromonadales bacterium C00003068
ATTCGGCAAGAGGTGGTTGTCGTCGCCCGTTCGCAACGGGGCTATGCCGTTCGCCAACGGCCATTACGGGGGATGTTGGCAGGTTTGTGGGAGTTTCCTACGCGGCAGTTTACTGCTCCTCTTACCGTGGAGCAGCTTCACGCCGAGGCTGTCGGGTTGTCTACCGCTGAGGACATTGTTGAACTCGGCAAAATTCGGCATATATATAGCCATTTTAAAGCAGAACTTCATGTCTATAGTCATACTTCTGCGTTGCAAAGCTCGGGTGCATATTCCACATTTGAGTGGGTGAGTTTCGAGAAATTATCACAGTTACCATTTCATGGTAGTCATAAAAAAATAATTCAAAATCTACTGACGGATTGAAGTCAGAGTGATTTTTTTAAGGAGTACGTTATGTCCGATTTCCCCATTTTGACCACTGTTGCCGAGGTTGAGAATTTGGCGCAAGATCTTGCAACGTTAGATGTGTTTGCAGTCGATCTTGAGGCCGATTCAATGCACTCCTTTCAAGAGAAGGTTTGTTTGCTCCAATTCACCTACTATCTCAACGGTCAGGAAGTGACGGTTCTGTTAGATACTCTAGCTGTCCCTGACTTAACAGTTTTGCGCCCTGTGTTGGCTAACCCCGCTATCCGTAAAATTTTTCATGCTGCCGATTACGACATTCGTTGCCTTTCTCGTGATTTTGAAATCGAGATAAACGGCCTGTTTGATACTATGATAGCCTGTCAATTGTTGGGTGAGGAGCGCGTTGGTTTGGCTGATGTTCTGGGCAAGTATTTTGATGTCACCCTTGATAAAAAATATCAGCGCGCAGATTGGTCAAAACGTCCCTTGCCGCCCGAGATGTGTGATTATGCGGCGGGTGATACCCGCTATCTCCACGAATTGGTGAAAATTTTAGAGGCACAGTTGATTGAAAAAGGGCGTTTGTCGTGGGCTCAAGAAGAGTTTTTGTTGATGGAACAGGCGCGTTTCAGAATACACGAAGGCCCCGCCTTTCTCCGCATGAAGGGCGCAGGAACGCTGCCGCCGCGTTCGCTACAAGTTTTGGAGAATGTGATTCGTTGGCGTGAATTGGAGGCTGAACGGCGTGATTGCCCGGCGTATAAGGTTCTTGGCAATAAAATGTTGCTGTCGACAGCACGTCATTGTCCAGAAACTGTCGCTGATTTTAGGAGAGTCGATGAGTTCTCCCCACGCTTGGTTGAACGTTATGGCCGGCGGGTTCTTCATGAAGTTGAGCAAGCGATGTTGGTTGCCGAGGAAGATTTACCCCAGTTTCCGCGCCCTGAACGGCGGATTCGCGATGCCGCAGTGGATAAGCGTTTTGCCTGTTTAAAGCAATGGCGAAAGCAAAAGGCCTCCGAGTTAGAGCTTGATTCAGGGGTGTTGATCAATAATACCTTGCTCGAAGCAATTGCCCGTGTTTTTCCAAGCTCGTCGGTAGAGCTCTCTCAGGTGTGTGGTTTGAAGGTGTGGCAACAGGATGTTCTCGGTGGTGAAATGTTAACAGCCCTCGCATAACGAGGGCTGTTAGCTGTTGGGCTGGTGTTGCTTTAGTCGATGATATAAGTGTAGATGGATGCAACGACCTCATCAATTAAGGCCAAGTTGTCTGTTAAATCCGTCACCTTAATATTTTGTGTTTTAAGGTGTGTACATTGCGCGATGGCGTCGTCTATCGTGTCAGGTTGAACCAGAAGCTTGTGGCTGAGGTAGATAATTTCAACAAGTTGCTGATTCTCTTTTGCACTGTGTGGATCATGGTAGCTTTTGATGCAGTTGTGGACCTGGGGGGCAAGGTTCCACCTTCGCGAGAGTAGCGCACCGCAGTTTTGGTGGAATTTTGCTACCAACTGTGGCAGCTTTTCATCGGCAATATTATTCTCTGTCAGTAATTGCAATAGTAAGATTTTGCCAATGTTGTGGAAGAGTCCGCATGTGAACGCCATCTCTTGATCTTCACCGAGTTGGGTCGCGATCTGTTCTGATAAGTATGCACAGCGCAATGCGTGTTGGAGTAGCTGCGAAACCGTGTCCGATTGTTTTGGTGGCTGAGCGCAGGCCATTTGAGCGTGGACAATACCGATTAAATGATCTGCGGAATAGGCTGCCAAAGCTTGCTTGATTGTGGCACAACGTTGTTGGTCTTTGCCCAGTGCTGAATTGATAACGCGTAGCACGTAGGCGCTCAAAACTTGATCTTCACGCACCAGTTTTAAAATTGGTTCTGTTTCAATCTTGTTGTGTGACCAATGCTCTTGCAGTTTGATGGCAATGGTTGGCAGCAGGGGTAACGAAAAGCTGTCGGTGACAATTTTACGGGCAAGGGTGCGCAATAGTTCATCGGTGTTGTTTGATTCTTTGGTTGCGCCACCTTGTTGAATGATTTGTTGGAGTGCTTTCGCTTCACTGATGCGGATCGGGCCATCAAGGGCCTGTTGGGGGATTTTACTGCTAAATTCATAGCTGCCAGCTGTCCAGGTCATGACATCAGCTAGAGCCGTATTGGCAAGGTCTGATAGCGCTGCTTCGAGCTTGTCTTTTTCAAAAATATTCTTCTTTAGCAGGCTGCTGGTGAAAGCAATTCCTGTGCGTTGGCTATCTTTAAGGAGAAATCCAGCCCATGTGCGCGTGAGTTCACCGCGTTGAATAAGGTATTCCCCAACCCTCTCCCCCATTTTATTTGAGGTGATATAAATTAACTCGCCTTTGTTGAAGTAGAGCTTTTTATTGATACCTGACCGCGTTAATACCAATGTTCCTGTTTTCTGTTGAACTGAACAAAGATGTAAGATTTCGGGCAACGAGGTAGTGCTAAGGGTGCCGTTTAGTTTGTTCATGCAGCAACTCCTTCTAATATGTGAGTAGTGTTAGCTAGCATAACACTGTATCAGCTCTAAACTTTGTTGTGGTGATTATTTAGTAGTATTTTTTAACCTGTAATGTTTGTTGTTGGGGAAATAATGAGTACTTTGGCGCTATGTTTTATTGTGTTCTCTGCCCTGATGCATGTCTTATGGAATGTGCAGGTTAAGCAAAGTCGAGATAAAACTATTTTTATCTGGTGGATGTTCATCGCCTCCAGCCTGCTGATGAATTTGTTGCTGCCGTTTTTGACCAGTCCTTTTCCCCGTCCTGGTGGAACCGTTCTGTTGCTGGCCTTAGCTGCTGCCGTTTGCTTTGTCCTCTATCATCTGTTTAATGGTCGAGCTTATCGAGAGGGTGATTTGTCGCTGAGTTACCCCCTTGCGCAGACATCGATGATTTATGTGCCAATTTGGGGTGCGCTGATTTTACGTGAACAGATGACCTTTTACGGTGTCATAGGCATTTTGTGTATTGTTGCAGGGGCATACACCGTGCAGTTGCCGCAACTGTCATGGGCGGCATTGTCACGACCGCTGCGAAACATGGGCAACCCATCAGTAAAAGCAGCCTTGGCAGCCGGATTTATCTATTCTATTGGTTCCATTCTTGATAAAAAAGGTGTCAGCTGCTATCCGCCATTCTATTTCACCTACATACTGGTGATGATGATGGTTGTGGTCATGACTGTTAATTTGTGTCGGAATCGTTATCGCGGCCGAGTTTTACGAGAATGGCAGCATAACCGTCGCTTAATTTTATGGTCGGGTCCCGTCATGTTAGGTTCGTTCATCACTTTTAGGTACGGTTTGAGTTTGGCTCCGGTTGGTTATGCTGTTGCCGTTAGGCAAGTGAATGTTCTGTTTGGTGTTTTAATCGGGGTAGTGTTTCTGAAGGAAGCCTGTGGCCGAGTACGTAGTCTTGCTGCAGCGATGATTTTTGCTGGGGTTGTATTAATCCGTATGGCGGGTTGATTGAACCCGAATTTGGGAGCTTATTGTGAAAAATATAGCAAATTTTTTCTATGAAGTTGGCATGTTGAAAAAAACACCTCGCAGCGGTTTTCAGTTTTTAGGTTCTGGAGCTGAATCTGTCGCCGAACATTCATATCGGACGGCGATGATCGGTTATGCGCTGGCGAAAATGTCTGAAAAGGTTGATTGCAGCCGCGTGGTGATGATGTGTTTATTTCATGATCTTCCTGAAGCGCGAATTGGTGACTTGAATTATGTCAATAAAAAGTATGTACAGGCCAACGAAGAGAAGGCCATTGCCGACCTTGCGGCGACGCTACCATTTGGCCGAGAATATCAGGAGACCTTACAAGAATTTGGTGAACAGGATAGTCCTGAGGCGCGCTTAGCCCACGACGCCGATCAGCTTGAGATGATTCTTGCGCTAAAAGAGCATAAAGATCTTGGTAATCGCTACGCCGATGAATGGTATTCGTTTGCGGTGCGCCGATTACAAACCGATTTGGCCAAAGAGTTAGCCGTCACCATCTGGGAAACAGATTCAAGTTTGTGGTGGTTTGATACTGAAAGCGATTGGTGGGTCACAGGGAAAGAGCTTGGCTTCAATAAAGAGGAGAAACAGCCGGCGGCGGTGTCAGAAGATGCAAATCAAGTTGACGATACGCCATAGAAGTGTTACGAAAAGTGTCGGTTTTTATCCAAAAAGGACTCTGCCAAGGCTTGTTTATGGCGGCTGTAAATAAGGGAGCACGAATATGTTAGATGTGAAATTTTTACGCGAGAATTTCGAGCAAGCAGAACAACGCCTTGCAACGCGCGGTGAAGCGATCAATCTTGATGCTTTTCGCCAGCTGGATTGTCAGCGGCGCGAACTGCTTGGTCAGGCCGAAACACTTAAGGCGGAAAAAAATCGCGTCTCTGCTCTGATCGGTAAAACGAAGGATAAAAGTCAGGTTAAAGACGAAATTATACGCATGAAAGAGGTTTCTGGCCAAATTAAGAGCCTCGATGAACAGTTACGCGAAACAACAGAGTCGCTACAAAAAATCATAATGACTATCCCCAACCTGCCGCATGAATCGTGTCCTGTTGGTTTAACCGAGGACGATAATGTTGAGTTGCGTACCTGGGGAAATATTACTGAATATAGTTTTACCGCCAAAGCCCATTGGGATATCGGTGAAGCGTTAGATATTCTTGATTTTGAGCGTGGCGGTAAGATAACCGGAGCCCGGTTTACCCTGTATAAGGGTGCTGGAGCGCGTCTGGAGCGGGCTTTAATCAACTTCATGCTCGATCTTCATACCGATGAACATAAATATGTTGAAATGCTTCCACCGTTTATGGTAAACAGAGCATCCATGACGGCAACAGGGCAGTTACCTAAGTTTGAAGATGACCTGTTTCACGTTGAGGGACCGGATTATTTTTTGATCCCCACGGCAGAAGTTCCAGTAACTAATATCCATCGCGATGAGATTTTAGGTGCAGAGAGTTTGCCATTATGTTATACAGCCCACACACCTTGTTTTCGGAAGGAAGCTGGGTCGCATGGACGAGATACTCGCGGGTTGATTCGTCAGCATCAATTCAATAAAGTTGAGTTGGTTAAGTTTGTAGAACCAGCAACATCGGATCAAGAACTTGACACGTTGCTCGCCAATGCAGAAAAAGTTTTACAGTTACTTGAACTACCTTATCGTGTTGTTGATTTGTGTAGTGGTGATATAGGTTTCTCGGCAGCACGGACTTTTGATATTGAAGTATGGTTGCCAGGCCAGGAAGTTTACAGAGAGATTTCATCCTGTTCAAACTTTCGCGATTTTCAGGCACGCAGAGCAGCAATTCGCTATCGTCCTGAAGAGGGAGCCAAACCGGAGTTTGTACATACGCTTAACGGATCAGGTTTAGCTGTCGGGCGTACCGTGTTAGCGGTACTAGAGAATTACCAGCAAGAAGATGGGAGCGTGATTGTTCCCAAGGTGCTTCAGCCTTACATGGGCGGTTTAGAGCGAATCACCAAGAAATAGATTTAAAGTTGCGGAGGAGTGGCCGAGTGGCTTAAGGCGGCGGTCTTGAAAACCGTTGTACGCAAGTACCGTGGGTTCAAATCCTACCTCCTCCGCCATTTACACAGCGCTATGCTTGATCTTATGATTGAGCATAGCGTAACATTTTGTTGCGGAGAGGTGGCCGAGCTGGCTGAAGGCGCTCGCCTGCTAAGCGAGTGTATGGGGAAACTTGTACCGAGGGTTCGAATCCCTCCCTCTCCGCCATTTAAAACGGGTGGAATTGATTTATTTTTCATCACAGTAAAAAGATTGTTGACATGATCGCTTAAATGCGAGATAAACAACATCCAGTGCGCCAGTAGCTCAGCTGGATAGAGCATCTGACTACGAATCAGAAGGCCGGGAGTTCGACTCTCTCCTGGCGCACCATTAAAAAATCAAGCACTTAGCATTCATTTGCTGAGTGTTTTTTTTTGGATTTTTTGCAAGGTGTTCCCTGAACGTTCCCGTGTAGTAGACAGTGCGAAAAATCACTCAAACCACTCCCTGTGATCATTTTCTCTGTATCGTCTTTTTAGTGCCCTCATTTCACCGATCCTAACTATCTCTCCTTCGATTTCGATAATGCTGGCGTGATGGACAATTCGATCGACCGCAGCCACGGTCATTAGTGAATCGGGAAAGGTTTGATCCCATTGGCTGAAGGGTTGGTTGTGACGATTAGGCTACCGCTTTCATAGCGGTTGGCTGTCTCTTGCCGAAGCGA